>JAFADQ010000334.1 GCA_023424725.1 Bacteroidota bacterium | reverse complement strand
CGAAAGAGCAGCGTTCGTAATTTAGCAACCGGGCGGCGGTTTCGGTATCGGCCAGGTTGCGGGGCGTGCAGTTCTGAGCTTTCAGCAAATAAATATCCTGGGTGGCCGAGTGAAAAACTTTCAGAATCTGTTCGTCCTCAATAATTTGCCACAAACAATCGAGCGGGCCGCACACCATCGGGTCGATAATAAAACATTCGGTGCGCGATGCCACCTGAATAAGGCACAACGTGCGGCCGTATGTAAAGCGGTTATCGTCGAATTCGAGGTCGAAAGCAAGCTCGGTTTGTGCAGAGAGATGCGCGCAAGCCTGCTGCAAAGCGGCCTGGGTCTGTATAAAAGTAAATGTCGGGGTCATACCATCGCGAAAGCCGGAAGGCAGAAAACCAGCCGGCGCCAAAAATCGGATAAAGCTAAAGAATTGCCGGCATTTATGAGAATTTCTGGCAAATAAAAACCCTGCCTGAGCCGTAAAGCTCCAGACAGGGTTTTAATAACCCCACCCCAAACCCCTCCCCCGTAGGGAGGGGCTTAAGCGGAGCTTCGCATTTTTAAATTATTATTTTGCGCAGCTCCGATTTCTCCCTTTCCCTATGGGGGAAAGGGACTGATAGGGGTTTATCAGCCTTTCTTCATTTCTTCCAGCTTGCGCATGGCATCCAGCGAGGCCTGCTTCTGGCGCTCAATAACAGTGCGCATGTTGGCCGGAAGCTCGTCGTGCTCCAGCGCATTGTTAAACGCTTTTTGCGCCCACTCTTCGCCGTATATGCAAGACCCGATAATGGCATTATCGTTCTTAAAAGTGGCGGCCGCTTTCAGGTCCATCCACTGGCGGTAGAGTTTGCCTTTAAAGGTGGTGCCGTCTTCGGGAGTGCCGCCAAGACTGCGGATAAACTGGTTTAGCTCCTCAGAGAAGCGCTCGCGTTGCGTGGCCAGGCCAGAGTAAAAAGTTTTGTGCGCTTCGTGGTTTTCTTCTTTGGCGGCGTGCTTGTAGCCTTCCACGCCATCGTTTACAAAAAGCGTAAGCTCCTGCAACACATCAACCACCGTATTTTTTTCTTTGTTTTCCATAGTGAAGTTTTTTTGTGGGTAACGGAAAAATGGTTGTGTTGGTTGGGATGGGTAGATATTATCAAACAGTAAGAGCTGCCTCATTTGTGAAGCAGCTCCCATTATTCCTATGTATGTGATAGTTAAAACAAGCTATAAACTAAAAAGAGAATCCCACATTTAGACTAATGCTTCCAGAAGTTTCTGTAGACTCCCTTGAAGAGTAATAATTACGGTAATATACCTTCACTTTTTGCATTTCATATCCAAGCCCTAGATTCAGAGCAGATTTATCCGCTACCTTGAAACTTACGCCAAGCGATGGATTTATTAAAAGCCCAACTCCTTCAAAGCTATTCGTAGCATCGAAGGAATAACCTGTGCCTAATGCAAAGTAAGGAGACACTTTATTATTTATAAAATTTACCCTTGTATCTAAAAAGATAGGAACTAATAATGCATCATTTCCACCTTCTGAGTAATACCTTGCTCCTGTTCCAAAACCAAGAGAAAAATATGGATTGAATCTATAGCCATTAACTATGTTCATTTTAATAAAATCCAATCAAAAATCCCCAACTCCTTTGGCATAACCCAATTCGACAATGCCCTGATAGCCTTTTGGTAAACCAGAACTTGTAACGGAGGAATGGTTCTTTCCTTGAATTTGTTCTTTCGACAGTTTTTCAATTTCCTCCATTTTATAATGGAAAACATTTCTATCAGCAGTTTCAATTTTTATTGATTGGTTAGGAACCTGTTCAATAATAGTTCCCCTAATTATACTCTCATTTTTCAGGTATACAACGTCTTGGTAATTTTGCTGCGCCATGATGATTTGTGTCGAAAACAAAAACATCTATAAAATAACAATTCTTTTCATATCAGGTGAGTGTGTTTTTTAAAGAGAACAAAATTCGTATTTGTGGATTCAATACAACTATTTATCAGTTCTACTTTACCACTTAAAAAACTATTTTAAAACTTTGGCTATCATTACAATTCAGAATAAAATCCTGATTAAATTGCGCCACTATGAAAGTCGGGGAAAACATAAGAAAAATACGGGAACTGAGAGGCATTAAGCAGGACGACCTGGCAACTATGCTGGGCATAACCCAAACGGCTTACTCCAAAATTGAGCGTAACGAAACAGATTTAACCTTGCCTCGCCTCAGCCAGATTGCCGATAAACTTGGTGTCAAAGAGGAGGATATTCTTTTCTGGGACCCATCCACCGTTTTTAATAACAGCACAATTCATAGCTATTATAATTCTGGCACATTCTATAACCAGGGTTTAACAGAAAAAGAAAAGGCGCTTTACGATAGATTGCTGGAATCGAAAGAACAGGAAATTGTTTCTTTAAAGAAATCTATTCAACTTTTGGAAGCCAGACAAAATTCTTAATCAGGCTGCGACGGCCATAAATTTACCCTTCGCAGCCTTAAAACAAATCTTAATTTATACGCTTAGCTGATTGCCTAACCTCTTCCGGCTGCTTCTCCGACAAATACCGCCAATACCTTTTCGGGATATGCCGCACATGCAGTTTCGGGTTTTTGCGCTCCGGAATATTCACCGATTGGAAATACTGCTGCCACAATTCCTGAAACTGCGGTTCGGCAATATCCAGCGCATCTTCGTTAACTTTTAATTGCCTGTTTCGGATAAGTTCAGCAGGCAAACTAACTTCCTGTACCTGCTCTAAATTATAGTGCAAACCGGTATGGCGGCGGGCATCGTAAATAATCCAGGGCTGGTCGGCGTAGCGGGAGGTAAAGTGTTTGCAGATGAGCGGCAGCACGTTAAAATCAGGAGAAATTACAGAAAGAAATGTTCCGTCAGAGAGTTTATTAAAGCGCACGAAAGCCTCCATGCGGTGCTGCTCGCGCCAAACCCGGCGGGCGAGTTTTATCACTTCCAGCACGTCTGGGTTGGAGTAATTTTTCTCTTCGTTTAGATTAGAGGCCAACACTTTTTTAATGTACCGAAACAGCAGCATTTCCACATCAGGTTGTTCCGATAGAAATGCCTGATACAATCCGTGCCGTGCCTCGCCGGAAAGCTTTTTTCCGAGCCCGATCCAAACCCTGTCTGCGTGTTCCGTTTCGGTTTTTACCTCCAGCGCATCAGAAAACAGTGCTTCCTGCCTTTGGCCGGGGCGGTTAATTTGCAAGGGTTCTTTCTTCAGCCTGTAAGCCTCAAAAATCACCGACAAAAAACCATCAAACGTGCCATCATAATTGTAACTAATAAAAGGCTGCGAAGGGCAAAAAACCGTCATTCAGAAAGGAAAAATAGCGCGAAAAATGATCAGGCGGCGTTACCGAAAAGATTAAGCTGCTGCAGTTTGGCCAGGTTGTGCCGGCTGCCTTCGCCTGATAAAATTTTCTGCTTAATGAGTTGCCCGGTTAGGTCTTTTCCCTGAAGCGATTTCCCCTGGCAGGTCATAAAATAACGCGCTCGTTTCAACACCACGCCAAACTTGCGCAGGTGCTCAAAATCCAGTCGGGCGAACCTGCGGGCTGCCACAATTCGCTCTGCAGATTTCATTCCTACGCCCGGAATCCGGAGAATCATTTCGTAATCGGCGGTCTGGATTTCGATGGGGAAAACGTGCAGGTTGTTGAGCGCATAGTTCAGTTTCGGATCTACTTCCAGATCCAAGTGAGGATTTTCGTCGGTAAGCAATTCGTCGTGCTCGAAACCGTAAAAGCGCATCAGCCAATCGGCCTGGTACAAACGATTTTCGCGGATAATGGGCGGCGTGTTTACCACCATTAACCGAGCATCTTCACTCACCGGAACATATCCCGAATAATACACGCGTTTCAGGTTATAGCCTTTGTACAGGTCGTTGCTGAGGGCCAGAATTTGCCGGTCGTTTTCAGGAGTTGCGCCGATGACCAATTGTGTGCTTTGTCCGGCTGATGCGAAGGTGGGAACAGACTTGAAAATCTTTTTCTCTTCTTTGTTTTGCAACACCTCATTTTTGATGTGCGACATGGGCGTGAGCACACTTTCGTACGTCTTTTCGGGCGCAACCAGTTGCAGGCTCAGTTCCGATGGAATTTCGATGTTTACGCTCAAACGGTCGGCATATAAACCGGCTTCTTTTATCAGTTCCTGACTCGCGCCTGGAATGGCTTTGAGGTGAATGTAGCCGTTGAAGTTGTGTTCTTTGCGGAGTTTTTTGGCGATGCGCACCAACCGCTCCATAGTATAATCGGGGCTGTGGAAAATACCGGACGAAAGAAACAGACCTTCGATGTAATTGCGGCGGTAAAAGTTGATGGTCAAATCAACAACCTCATCAACGGTAAAAGCGGCGCGTTTTACGTCGTTGCTTTTGCGGCTCACGCAATAGGCGCAATCGAAAATACATACATTGGTAAGCAGGATTTTGAGGAGCGAAACGCAGCGGCCATCTTCGGTGTAGCTATGGCAAATCCCCATTCCGGTGGCGTTGCCGAGGCCCTTGTCTTTGTTGTCGCGCTTGCCTCCGCTTGAGGAGCACGACACATCGTATTTGGCGGCATCTGCTAAAATACTTAGTTTTCCCTGAACACTTAAACCCATCCCTGCGCTTGCTAAATTATGCACTAAGATAACTGTTTAGGCCGGTTTTATGTTCAGAATATGGAATAAATATTTAGGTGAAAAACTAAGTAGGTTAGTAAAAATATAAAATTATTCTTTAAGATGATAAGTAAGCTGCAAGGGGCAATTTTCAGGGTATGAGAAGGTGAAATTTCAGAGGTTTAAAGGATCGCATATTGTTGAATTCTCCAAACATCTCGCCAACGTCAGTGTCTTCATCATAGCCATCAGGCTAAGGGATTTTAACCCCAGCGGGATGGCTTGTTTGTAGCAAAATGATGAATAGAATCGCCAAGCTCCAGAGGAGCGACCTGTTTAAATTTTCATCAGAGTAAAAACAGGTCGCCCCTCTGGAGCTTTTCTTGGAATCTTGTGCATTTGCTCTACAAACAGGCCGCTCCTCTGGAGCTTTTAGCCTGATGGCTATGGTGCCCTCACTGCTTTGTACTAAGGATATTATACATTAAACCGCCACAAACCGTGCATAAATTCCAAAAGCGGCTATCGGGCTCTAAATTTAATTTGCCGCAGGCTCCTTATTCTCCCCCTCTCATTTTGGAGAGGGGGTTGGGGGGTGAGGTTTTTAGGAGCCGAAGTTTGCACAGT
>JAFADQ010000325.1 GCA_023424725.1 Bacteroidota bacterium | reverse complement strand
TTGCTGTATTTAGGCGCCGAAATCTGGGCCTGGAGGCTGGTGGCAGCAAAAACAAGGGCGGCAGAAGCCAAAAGAATACGTTGTAGCATGCGCTGGGCAAAAGTTAATACTTGTTCGCTCTATAAACGAGCTATACGGCAGTAAAAGTATTATTATTTACGGAGATAGTAAAAAAGGGATTTAGCTGCCTGATTTACAAATTTTTATACGGGCTTCGTTCCGCTCAGGACATCTCTCTTAAAAAAAACTGAAAAAAAATCTCATACAGTACCTTGCGTTACATAGTACCTTCTGTTACCTTTGACCTATTATTTGCACCAACACTATAAAAACATGAAAGTAGAGAACACCCAAGTGCAAATGCGGAAAGGAATATTAGAGTATTGTATCCTAGAAATAATTGCCCGCGGCCAGGTTTACGCCTCCGATATGCTGGAAGAGCTGACAGCGGCAAAAATGATAGTGGTAGAAGGTACTTTATATCCGCTTTTGACACGCCTGAAAAATGCCGGCCTGGTAGAGTATAACTGGGTAGAATCCAGCTCGGGGCCGCCGCGCAAGTATTACACGCTTACACAAACCGGGCTCGATTTTTTAAAGGAGCTGCGCCTTACCTGGCAGGAACTGGTAGCCAGCACCACTACTATAATCGGGCAAAACAACACTCCTAACGCAACACAACCATGAAAAAGACCATCTCAATAAACCTGCAGGGAATTATCTTTCATGTGGAAGATGATGGCTATGCCCTGCTAAACAACTACCTCACATCGGTAAAAGCGTATTTTTCTACGTTCGATGGCCACGAAGAAATTATGGCCGACATAGAAAGCCGCATGGCCGAGATCTTCTTAACCCGCCAAAACCCTGGCAAGCAAATAGTAACCCTGGAAGACGTGCAGTATCTGATTGGGCGCATGGGCAGCGTGGCCGATTTCGCGGCGCAGGCCGAGGAAGAAGAAACCGCTTATAACCACGCGCATACAAACCAGCGCACTTATGCCAGCGGCAACACCTATACCAGCAACGGCCAAAAAAGGCTGTACCGCGACGAAAGCCGCAAAATGCTGGCAGGCGTATCGGCGGGCATCGCTAACTATTTAAACATAGATCCGCTCTGGATCAGGCTTCTGTTTATTGTACTGTTGTTCAGCACTTTCGGGGTTGCCGTGGTTGGGTATATTATACTATGGATGGTGTTGCCGGTAAATGCCAGCCTGCCCGAAACAGGGGTGAAAAAGCTGTACCGCGACCCTGACGATAAAAAACTTGCCGGTGTTTCGTCCGGAATCGGCCACTATTTTGGGATAGACCCGATGTGGATCAGGTTGTTTTTTGTGGCGCTGGTGCTGGTTTTCGGAACAGGGGTAATTGCCTATATCATCCTTTGGATAATTATGCCTGAGGCAAAAACCAACTCCGAGAAAGCCGAAATGCGCGGAAACCCGGTTACGCTATCGAGTATAGAGGCTGCCATACGCAACAACGCGGCTTTTAAAGACGGGCAGGGCGGCGAAAACACCTTCGCCAGGTTGCTGCTCCTGCCCGTTAAGTTGCTCTCGGCGCTGTTAGAGGCTGTTGGTCCGGCGCTAAAAGCCATAATTCTGTTTCTGCTTACGTTTATTCGTATCGCGGCGGGCATAATTTTAACCCTTACAGGTCTGTCGTTTATTGCTGCGGCGGTTGCTTTGCTGGTGTCGGGCTTCAGTCCGGAAGTTGCCGTAACTTTTGTTAATACCGATGCGCTGCCGTTTAGCATGATCATGAGCGAGCTGCCCTGGTACGGCTTAATTTCGGGCTTTTTGGTGATTTTTATTCCCGCGCTGCTGCTCACGATTCTGGGTTTAAGTTTGCTGGCCAAACGAACGCTGATGCGCCAAAACATTGGCTGGACGTTGTTCGGGTTGTTTATTTTCGCCCTTTTTGCCACCGCTACCGCTGCTGCTATTTACGCCACCAACTTTAAGCAAACCGCTTATGTTACCGAAGATATTAGGTTCCCGAGCCCGCAAAACCGGCCCTTGCAGCTTTTGCTTGCCCGTGACGAAGACCAGACGTTTGAGTATTACGACATAAACATAGTGCCCGGAAAAGACAGCGGCGCGGTGGTTATTTCTGCCGAATACAAAAGCAAAGGCGCCAACCGGAAAGATGCCGAAACCAATGCCAGAATGCTGAACCTGCCTGTTTCCCAAACCGATTCGGCGCTTGTTTTCAGTAAAACGTTGCAGTATAAGCCCGGCGCGGTTTTCAGGTCGCAAAAAATAGATCTAACCGTACAAATTCCGCAGGGGCAGCCTTTTACGTTCGAAAAAGATCTTTCGCGCAAAATAAATTTCGCGGGAGCCGCCAGCGGAGCCTACAACAGCCAACTGGCCAACCAAACCCTTGTTTTCGAGGCCGGAAAACTGCGCTGCCTTACTTGCACCGTAGAAGATTCCGCACAGCTAAAGCAATCTGCCGACATCGAGATTCCGGCAGGCGCGGCAAGCGAACGGTTTAATTTCCGGGATTTCAGCACCGTAAATGCCGCCGGAAACCTGAAAGTGATCATTACAAAAGCCGATGTGTACCAGGTGGTGGCTCATGGCCCTAAAAATGGCCTTTCCAGCCTGGAAATAAAGAACGAAAGCGGTGAATTAAACATCGATTCCGACGAAGATTTGTTTAAAATGGGCAAACACGAGGCGGTTACCATCGAGATAAAAATGCCCGAGCTGCAGCACATCGTGCTGGCCGGCGCCGTAAAAGGCTCGGTTATCGGCTTCGATACCGACCGCTTCGAGGCCTCTTTAGTAGGTGCATCGGAACTGGAAATGGACATAAAAACCCGCGACCTGAAAGCCGACCTGGTGGGCGCCTCGTCTATGACCGTAACCGGAATGGCCGAAAACCTGGAAGCCCAGATTATTGGCGCCTCCGACCTGGATGCCCTTGGCCTGCAAACCCAAACCGCCGATGTAGAAGCCGCCGGAGCCTCTAAAGCCAAAGTACAGGTAAAAGACCGACTGAAAGCGCATGCAAACGGCGCCAGCTCTATCCGCTACAGCGGCAACCCGCAAAGCGTAGAAAAAGACGTAAGCGGCGCGGCCTCTATAGAATCTAACCACAAAACCGGCGATACAGAAAGCTGGTGAAAACGACCCGGATTTTACACAACACTAAGAAAGAGCGGCTTTCGGGCTGCTCTTTTTGGTTTTGGGTTGATGAAAGGGCTGTGA
>JAFADQ010000313.1 GCA_023424725.1 Bacteroidota bacterium | reverse complement strand
TCCCAGCACCTGGCTCCGGCCAATGTTGCCGTAGGTTCTTCTGGTTACAGAATCGGCGCCCAAAACGGTAAATTCCTGAATAGAATTATCTACAAAATTATCGAAAACACTGCCGCCTATAGACGCGCCTTTTACAAATGTGGTATAGCTCAGATCTAAGTTATGGCTAATCACAGGCCGCAAACCGGGGTTTCCGTAACTTATATTGCGCGGGTCGCTTACATCTATAAACGGATTAAGTAACCACAAACCCGGCCGTTCTATGCGCTGGTTGTAGCTAAGTTTCAGGTTATCCATCTGGCCAAACCTGCGCGATAATGCCACCGACGGAATTACGTTTAAATATTGTTGCTGTGCCACCGTATCGGAAGTACTGAAGTTAGCGTCTATTCTGGTTTCTTCCAGGCGTATGCCCACTTTTAGTCCCCATTTATCTTTCAGCAAACTGGCCGATGTGTAAGCCGCATAAATATCCTGCCGGTAATCGAATTCGTTGCTCAGTGCAGGATCTATTATTATATCTGCGGAACCGGGGCCAAAAACACCGTAATAATAATCGCTGTCGCTTTTACGTATAATGGTTTTTACGCCAGCCTCCAGGGTATGATTGCCCACTGGATGCACGTAATCTATCTGGCCGGTATGCTCTTCGGTTCTTTCGTCGTTAAAAGTTTGCGCATCGGCGCCGGCAAAGTTCAGTATTTCCTCCAGGGTTATATCGGTTAGCCCTTCAGATCCGTCGGTGTCGCGTTTGTAAGAAATGGTCAGCATCCGTTCGGGTTTGTTGGCAAAGCTTCGCTGATAATCGAAGGCAAGGCCCAGGCCGTTCCATATTTCATCAGACAGATTATACCGGTTATAAGCTTGCGCCAACTCACCGGCTCCGGTATAAAACTGCGCGTACTGGCTAAGTCTGGAGTCGCTGCCGCCACCGTGCCCGCCAATTTCGGCGGTAAACAAATTAAGCGAGTCGAGCTCGAAACTAAGCTGCGCATTGTAGTAATGCCACCGCCCGTCACTCGACCTTAAACCGTCTTGCCTGAACTCGCTGCCCCCATTCTGAAAATTCTTTCGCCGGAAAACACTTTTTGCCTCCGGTTGCGTGTACTTATTTTGCCCAAAGTATACTGAAGCGCCAAACTTGCCTGCTTTAAACGTGCCATAGCCGCTACCGCTATAGTTTTCGGGCACACCAGCCCTAACCGTTAACGAGCCGTTATACCCGCCCAGCGATTGCTTTACGGTTATAATATTGATGATCCCGCCCACACCTTCGGCATCGTACTTTGCCGACGGCTCGGTTATTACTTCTATTTTCTGGATTGAGCTGGCAGGCATACTTTTAAACACCTCGCTCGGGTCGCGCGCGAACAGCCCGGATGCTTTGCCGTTTACCAGCACTTTGTAGTTGCCGCTGCCTTTCAGTTCTATTTTATCCTGCCCGTCTACGGTAATCAGGGGTACTTTGCGCAGCAAATCCAGCGCGCTGAGGGTTTTGCTTTCGGGGTCGGCCTCTACGTCGTAAGTTAGTTTATCAATGTCCTGAATAATAAGCGGTTTGGTGGCCGTAACCTCCACGTCCTGCAGTTGAGTAGTGGTAGGCGATAGTTTTATTTTACCCAGATCTACTACCGGATTACCAGCCGGAAAACCCTTTACCTGAATCGTTTTAGAATGGTAGCCCACAAAAGTGATCGCCACCTCATACGGCTTTGCTTCCAGATTCCGGAACTCGAATTGGCCTGTAGCAGAGGTATAACTGGCCTTTACAGGGTCTGACTTGCCTGGTTCTTTAATGGCCACGGTAGCAAAAACCACCACCTCGGCTGTTACAGAATCTACCAGCGTGCCTTTAATAACAGCGTTGCCGGCTTGCTGCTGTGCATTAGCGTGCAGGGCTGCGAGGCTCAAAAAAAGCAGTACGAGAGGCAAAAACAGCCTGTTCATGCGTTGTGTGTTGGGTAAAGAGAGCAAAATTACTGGAATAAAACCGATCTATCAGCAACAAAAAGTGCGGGGTTTTATTTTGGTGGGGTTTGTAAAGATTGCATTTAAGAAGGAAAAGTTACTTTAAAATCATCTTTCTTGCCTTCTTATATAATTAAGAACACTTTTAAGATTTTCTAAAGAAAAAAATGGTTTATATGTTACTTTATAATTTGATTAAAACTATATTTGGCCTTCACTTATCCCTGCTAGTTATGAAAAAAATAGTATTATCAGCTGCATTTATTAGTCTAACAGTTTTTGCCTCAATTGGTAACCCTGTTTCGGAAATTTCGAATTCAACTGTTATTGAAATCGAAAGCTTACAACAAGGTGACAGTAAAAAACAAAGCCCGAATTACTCTAAAATAATATCTGTATCAATTAACGATAACAAAATAAATCTGGAGCGGGGAATTCCGGCTAACACTACCGGAAAAATTAAAGTAACTATAGAAGGCGTAGAAAAATTAGAAAAGCTCTATGAAAATCAGGATATACAAATTGATTTGGTTCATGTAAGAGTTGACAAACCTACTCAACCTGTGCAAAGAATCAGCATTGATAATGCTAAGGAAGGCATATTATTTAAGACAATCACAAAAGATGCTCAGCCAGGCGATAGGCTAATTATTGAAATTCGCAACTCAAAAAAAGTAGAACTTATTTCCATCCCACTTCAATAAACAAAAAAACAGCCGCTTTTCCCGAAGCGGCTGTTCTATTTTCAACCAAAAATCTACCTCAACCCTACACCTTCACTCCTGCACTTTTCAACTCTTCCTTCAGAAACTTCGCAGTGTAGCCTTTACCCTTTTTAGCTACTTCGCGCGGTGTGCCTTGCGCTACAATCGTTCCGCCGCCGGCGCCGCCTTCGGGGCCGAGGTCGATGATATGGTCGGCGGCTTTTACGATGTCGAGGTTGTGCTCTATAATGAGGGCCGAGTTGCCTTTGTCTACAAGTTTGTGGATCACGTCGAGCAGGTGCTCGATGTCCTGGAAGTGGAGGCCGGTGCTGGGTTCGTCCA
>JAFADQ010000422.1 GCA_023424725.1 Bacteroidota bacterium | reverse complement strand
TTTTTGAACAGTGAAGTAAAGAAGCTGCAAACGGTCGTGCTGGTAGACCGCGGTTATCCGCAGTTTCCGGTTTCGGCAACGTATGTTGGTTATGCGTTGGCCACCACGCTGCAGGAGAGGGTAGAGGTGAAGTTTGAAGGGGAGAAGCCCGTGGCGGTGTATTTGAGGTAGTAGGTATAAGGTAGTAGGTATAAGGATTCCGGTTCAGAGAATTTTTAGACCTTATCCTGTCCCATAACTTTTCTAGAACCAAGGTATGTAAACCATAGTCCACGGTTTTAACCGTGGGTAAACTTAATAACCAGGTAAGGCAACCGTTTTAACGGTTTATTTTTCGGCGATTCCTTTCTAAATAAATGGTTAAAACCATTGGTGCGCCTTATAATTCTCGATTTCCCACGGTTAAAGCCGTGGGCTATGTTTTTGCCGGCTTCATATCTTTATTTCCAGAAAAGTTATGGGACAGGATAAGGTTTTTAGACTTACTTTCTTATTGCCAATTTTTAGCCCAATCTTTTAGAAACTTTGCGCCCTTTTGTCCTTATACCTTAATCCTTCTACCTAATACCATAATATGAAAATCTGTTTCGCTACCAACAACCAGCATAAAATAGACGAGGTGCAGGCAATGCTGCCGCCCGAAGTAGAACTGGTTAGCCTGAAAGAAATTGGCTGCGAAGAGGAGCTGCCGGAGGAACAGGATACGCTGCAAGGCAACGCCCGCCAAAAGGCTATGTATGTGTGGGATAACTACCACGTTTCCTGCTTCGCCGACGATACCGGCCTCGAAATTCCGGCGCTAAACAACGAGCCCGGTGTATACTCTGCCCGCTATGCCGGCCCGCAGCGCAACTCCGAAGATAACATGCAATTGGTGCTCGATAAGCTAAAAAATGGCCTCGGCAGGCAAGCCCGCTTCCGTACGGTTATTTGCCTGGTACTAAACGGTGAGGTGCACGAGTTTGAGGGAGCTGCAGAGGGCAAAATTACCCACAGCAGAGCCGGACAAGGCGGCTTCGGCTACGATCCGATCTTTGTACCGGAAGGTTATGACAAAACTTTTGCCGAACTAAGCAAGGAAGAAAAGAACAGCATTAGCCATAGAGGCAGAGCGACGAAGAAGCTGGTGGAGTTTTTGAGGGAAAAGGCTGAGAATTAAGTCTTCTTCAATTCTTCAAACTTCCATCCTTCAACCTTCTTCTGTTATCTTTGCCGCACGAACAAAACAAACTCATGCAGGCACCTTTTATTGTTGGAATTACGGGCGGAAGTGCCTCGGGCAAAACTACTTTTCTGAAGAAACTGATCGATGCGTTTCATCCGTCGCAGATTTGCCTGGTGTCGCAGGATAATTATTACAAAGACCGCAACCTGCAGGAAGTCGACGCTAAAGGAGTAATTAATTTCGATTTGCCCTCGTGTATAGATGACCACGCCTACGCCCGCGATATTTTGCGGCTGCGAAACGGCGAAAAAGTATGCCGCAAAGAATATACCTTTAACAACCCCAACGTGGTGCCCAAAGACCTGGAGTTTGTGCCGGCGCCGATAATTGTGGTAGAAGGAATTTTCGTGTTTTATTTTCAGGAAGTGGCAAAACTGCTCGACCTGAAGGTATACATAGATGCTAAAGAGCATGTAAAGGTGCTGCGCCGCATCGTGCGCGATAAAATAGAGCGCGGCTACGACCTGGACGATGTGCTGTACCGCTACGAGCACCACGTTGCGCCCACCTACGAAAAGTTTATCTCTCCTTATAAATACGACGCCGACATCATCATTCCCAACAACGTGCAGTTCGATCGGGGGCTGGAGGTGCTCATTTCGTTTCTGAAAAGTAAAGTGCAGAATTACGAAGCCGGGCTTCTGAATCAGAGAAGTTAACGCCGGTTGCCGCCCTTTGCCGGAGTAAAATCTTCGGAATGAAAAGAAAAGCTGCGATGGCCAAAAAACAAGGCATCAGGAGCCAAACTATGGTTTCAGAAACATCTCTTCATCCATTCTCCCACTCATCCATTCATGTTTTCCAAGCCTGCGGAGGCCAATTCTTACCTCATTACAGATCAAAAACAAGACTTAATATGCCCCTAATTTAGCGCCAGATTTTTCGTGGGGCTTGCCATTTCCGGGGGGAGCACTTGCTTAACCGCGTTGCTGATGTCGCTGCCACTGGGTTGCTGGAAGATCTCGAGGTCGAAGAACGAAGCGGCGGCCAGTAAATGGTCGAAAATATCGGCCTGAATAGGTTCGTACTCCGCCCACTTTATGGTGTTGGTAAAACAGTAAATCTCTATCGGTACGCCGTGGTCGGCTATGGCGAGTTGCCGCACCAGCATGGTCATGTCTTGGCGTATGCCGGGGTGGTTTTGCAGGTATCTTTCTATGTAGTTCCTGAAAACGCCGATGTTGGTCATGCGGCGGCCGTTAATAAGCTGCGTTGTGTCTAAGTTTTTCGCGTGGTTGTGTTCTTCTATTTCTTTTTGGCGTTGGGTAATGTAATCGGTTAGCAGGTGGTATTTTTTGTAGTGCTCGCGGGTTTCGGGGTCTATAAATTTTATGCTGCGCACGTTTATAAAAAACGCGCGTTTTATGCGCCGCCCGCCGCTTTCCTGCATGCCGCGCCAGTTTTTAAAGCTGTCGGTTACGAAATAATAGGTGGGGATGGTGGTAATGGTTTTGTCCCAGTTGCGCACTTTTACCGTGTTTAAGTTAATTGCGATCACGTCGCCGTCGGCGTTAAATTTGGGCATCTCAATCCAATCGCCCACCCGCACCATATCGCTCGACGACATTTGTACGCTGGCCACCAAACCCAAAATAGTATCTTTAAAAACTAACAGCAAAATGGCCGTCATGGCACCGAAAGCGCTCAGGAAATAAAGCGGCGAGCGGCCCAGCAACACCGATAAAACCAGAATCGCGGTGGCGATGTGCAGCACTATCCTGATTAATTGAAAATAACTGGCCAGCGGCTTGTCTACGAAAACCGGCGATTTCGAAAGGCCGAATTCCGCTACTCTCAGAAACGAGAAAAGGATCATCATGCCCACGATAACCAGGTAAGCGTCGGTCATTTTCATCACGAAGGGCAGCAGGTCGTCGAAATCTTTCAGCAGCACAGGCGCGAAAATCCGCACCACAATGGCCGGTACAATGTGCGCCAGGTTATTAAACACCTTTTGGTCGGCCAGCAAATCGTCCCAGGTAATGGTGGAGCGCTTAAAAAACTTATAAATAGTGTTTACGATAAGGCGCTTGGTGATAAAAAAGCTAATGCCGGCCAGCACGGTCAGTGCCAGAAACAGTAACAGCAACCGTAAATAAGGCACTGCCTGAGCGATAACGCCCGCGTTGGTCAATAATTTTTCTATCCAGTTTTCTATAAACTCCATCGGGTAGTTTTTATGTGATATTAAGGTGTGGTTTTAATGGGTTTTTGCAGGAAAAATATTTTCAATGGTGATATTCCAAAATGCTTGTGCCTGCTTTTCACGAAGTTACAAAATATAAAGTAGATCGATTTTGGATTCTGATTACTGTTGAAGGGTTTCTGTGGTGTGGCTTAAACAGCTTTTTTATTGGGGTAAAATAATTAAAGGGCTTTTCTGATCGTAAATCAGATTATGAACAAACTTCCTGAAAAAACGATCAGTTTGTCTGCAAATCATTGGTTCCAGAACCTGATTTCGGTTCTTTTTTTGCTCGTAACCCTGCTATGAGCTGCAAAAACAAATCATCAGAACCAGATTGCCGCGCTACCGCTCGCAACGACATGAATC
>JAFADQ010000165.1 GCA_023424725.1 Bacteroidota bacterium | reverse complement strand
CTCTGGTATCGGCGGGTATGTTTGGCTTATTCATTAATAAAACAAAGCGGTTAGCAGCCTGGGCAAAGCAACACAATAAAGCCGCACGCTATGCCATTGCTGCGGGTCATGTTGTTGCAGGTTTCGGCTCGTACTTTATGGGCCGGCATCTGGCAGATTTTGGTATTGCCACAACCGATACTACAACGTATGCCTTACTCTGTTTCGCGGCGCTTTCGGCCATTGCCTGGCCAGCTAAGAACAAGAAAAACCTGCTGGCATATTCTTACCGCCGAAGCAAAACCACCATGTTTCTGGTGTTGCTAAGCGGCTCTTTTCTGTTCATGAATTTGGGCAACCGCGAAGTAACCGACAATAGCTTTAATCCGACTACGAAACAATTAGCAGAAGCTGCGGGCAGCAATTTATATGCCGATTGGCAGGAAAAATTGAGTTCGGAAAACAAGGAAAAGCCAACAGATTTTGGAGATGTCCTGCTTGACATTCTGCTCCTTGTTTTAATGCTAATTGCAATATTGGGCATTCTTTGGATAATAGCTGCCTTTTCGTGCCTATTAGCTTGTAGCGGAAACGAAATTGCCGCAGTTGTGTTGCTATTAGGTGGTTTAACACTTACCGGATTTTTAATTGTGGCCGCCATTAGTGTGATTGTTCGTCGGGTTAAAAGGCGCAAAGGAATAATTCAGGAAAAGGATAAGGTCGAAAAGAAAAAACAAGAAAAGAAACAAACTGAATACGAATGGTTTTAATCTACACGAAAGCCTAACCAAAACATGATCTTTATCATTTCCTCTTCTCAGTTTTAAAACAAAATGCGCACCTTTCGTATCTT
The DNA here is from genome assembly GCA_023424725.1 of Bacteroidota bacterium. GTDB lineage: Bacteria > Bacteroidota > Bacteroidia > Cytophagales > Hymenobacteraceae > JAFADQ01. The sequence continues at coordinate 2,895 of JAFADQ010000165.1, read as the reverse complement.
TACCTGCGGGCAGCAAAAAAGCGCCCGTTACAGAGTAAAATCCTGAAAACCGAACAACATGGCATTTTATTATAAGATCGGGAAGGTTCCGCAAAAACGGCACGTGCAGTTCCGCCAGCCCGATGGCACTTTATACGCAGAGCAACTGGTTGGCACACTTGGTTTTAGTGGCGTAAGCTCGCTGCTGTACCACAAAAACCCGCCTACCAAAGTACTGCGCATAGAAAAGCCCATCCCATACGGGCCAAAAAAAGCCGATGTGCAACTACAGCCCTCGCACCTGCGCCCATTTAAAGGCGAAAGCACCGGCGACGATTACCTGCAGGCGCGCAAGCCCTTGCTGATGAACAACGATTGTGTGATTTCTATCTGTTTGCCCAAACAGCGCGAGATGGATTATTTCTACAAAAATGCGCTGGCCGACGAGGTAATTTTCATTCACGAAGGTTCCGGCGAGCTGATCTCGCAAATGGGAAAAATAGAGGTGCGCCCCGGCGATTACGTAGTTATTCCGCGCACCATTATACACAAGTGGCGCTGGAACGAAGGCCCGGTTAGGCTGCTAATTACCGAAAGCTTTAGCCCCATAGAAACCGTGCGCCGCTACCGCAACCACTTCGGCCAATTGCTGGAGCACTCGCCGTATTGCGAGCGCGATATGCGGCCGCCAACAGAACTTTTGTTTGAAGATAAAGCAGAAGGCGAAGTGCGCATACAAATAAAAAAAGAAGGCTACCTGCACCAGTATGTGTACGATTACAGTCCGCTGGATGTAGTAGGCTGGGACGGCTATTTTTACCCCTACGCCATCTCTATTCACGATTTCGAGCCCATAACCGGCCGCATACACCAGCCACCGCCGGTGCACCAGATGTTCGAGACAACGGGCTTTGTTATTTGCTCTTTCGTGCCGCGCTTATACGATTACCACCCGCTGTCTATTCCGGCGCCGTACAACCATTCTAATGTTGATTCGGACGAGGTGCTGTATTACGTAGACGGGCAGTTTATGTCGCGCAAAGGCATCGATATCGCTTCGTTCACCATTCACCCGAGCGGCTTGCCCCACGGGCCGCATCCGGGCACGGTAGAGGCCAGCATCGGTAAAAAAGAAACCCACGAACTGGCCGTTATGATCGATACCTTTAAGCCTTTGTATTTAACGGAAGATTCGCTGGATATGCTCGATAATAACTATCCGTTTAGCTGGAACTCGCCCCATACCGATGTACCCAGCCCCGCCGATATGATGGATTAATTTCCGCGTTCAATTTCAAATAGCAACTGCCCGACCACATCCTGGCCGGGCAGTTTCGTTCCGTAGGGGCACCTCTTGTGGGTGCCCTGCCACCGCCATGCGAAACGTTTGAAAATCAAGGCGGTGTGCATATAAACGTTAATCATCATGATAGGCCAATAGAGGCTGCCTCATCAGCAAACAGGGCACCCACAAGAGTTGCCCCTACGGTGGGCGACATCTCCGGGATTTTTAAATCTATTACAACTTACAAATACTCACAAGGTGTAAAACTTAACGGTTGGCCCGAATTTGCAGGAAAACTTTGGCAGCGGAATTTCTGGGAGCATATTATTAAAGCCCCTGCTGCTTACGAAAACATTGCCGCGTATATAGAAAACAACGCCACAACCTGGTATTCTGATAAGCTAAATTCCTAAACCAACACAGCTTACTTTACTTTGGCATATACCGTATGCCTCCTCTCCTCCCGGCGTTAGATTACAGGCTATAACAACCAGTTTTCCGGGCCCCAGGTTAACTGGCATTGCCTGTTCTTTTATCGGCAAAAAAAATTGTTTAAAAACACAGAAGCTCCGCACTGTGGCAGAGCTTCTTGTTAATTATTACGAGTTCTTAATTACTCAACCACAAACTTTTGCGTACCCAGCAACTTACCTTGCTGGTGTAATTGCAGCACGTATGTTCCGGAGCTGAGTTGGCCTCTGCTAAAGGTAAAATTGCCCTCTGCAGGCTGGCTTTCGTGCCATTGCTGCACTTGCTGGCCTAACAAATTATACACCGAGAAGGTAACAGGTAATGCCGCTGCAACACCGGCTTTAATAACCGCTTTGTTGCTTACCGGATTCGGATAAAAAGAGATTTGTAAACGCTGCTCCGGTTCCGGCGCGCTGTTTGGGTACCCAAGGGTTGTGTAGCCGATAGATGCCAGCGGAGAACCCAGGTTTTCGGTAAATTCGCCGCCCAGGTATAATTGGTTTGCGGTTTTATAAAACGCAAGTACGGGCGCATTTAATATGCCGAGACCACCATAACCCCACAGTAAATTTCCCTGGTTGTTAAACTCATTATAGATAGAAAAATTCTTCCCATAATTTCCAATTCCGGGCACTTCTGTATAAAAGCTCCCACCTAAAATAAGCCCAACGGTATCGTGAGGAGTTAAGGCGGCAATAAAGCAATCGGCGCCTGGGGCAGGTGGTTGAATGCTTGCTCCCATAAAGGTGTTTACCAGATTTTTCCAGCTTGCGCCATCAAACCGGGCAAGGCCAAACGTATCGCCTTGCGCATTTAAATAATCGCCGCCGGCAAACAGGTTGTTTTTGAACGTGGCAATTGCGCGTACTTTTGCCGGTACGCCATTACCGATTCCGCTAAACTGGCTGCCATCGTACATTAAAATATTTGGCGCGCCCGGTGCAATGGCAGATGTAAACCCGCCACCGATAATAAGTTTGCCGTTATGCACGTGCAAAGCATGCACCGAGCCGGTTGCAGGCAGGTTCAGGTCTGTCCAGATATTGCCATCCCACTTATATAACAAGGCGTTGTAGGTTTGGTTGGTGAGGTCGTGCCCTGCCACATATAACTCGTTGTTGTAAACCGCCATGGCATTTACAAAACCCGCTATTGGCGCG
>JAFADQ010000125.1 GCA_023424725.1 Bacteroidota bacterium | reverse complement strand
AATTGCTCGCGCACGCTTAAACCCAACTGGTCGGTTAGCTGGTAACGCTCCATCGGATGCACGGTTATGTAGGCATCTAACAGGCGCGAGGCAGAATCGGAGGTGAGGGTGTACGAAACGTTGGTGTACCGAAAGGTACCCAGGTCGGAGAGCTGGCGCTGCGTGCTGGTAGATTTTTCGTAGCTATACAACTGCCCCGGCGCTATATCTACCTTACGGGAAAGCACCCGCGGGCGGTAATTCCGTTCGTAAAAAGCGTATTTTATTCCCCGGTAGTTAATGGTATCTCTGTCTATGCCAAAACGCGACGACGAGGCATCTGTTATAAAGTTAATTTCGCGGATCTTGTAGGTGTTGTGGCCGGTGCTATCGTTAGGGTTGTCTATAATGATGGTTGGCCTTACGGTGTGCCCGCCAAAACTGGTATCGACCTCGAAACTGATATACCGTTTATTAAAATAATAGTAGCCATTGTTGCGCAACAACAAGGTAAGGCGGTCTCTTTCCTGGCCAATAAGTTGCTCGTCGTATCTCTGGCCCTGTTTTATATGCGATTGAGAACTCCTGGCCGCTACCAGGGCATTTACATCGGGGTCTGGTATTCTGTACGAAACTTTGTCGTACATATAAGCCGGGCCTTCTGAAATTGTATAGGTTACAAAGGCCCGTTTTTTCCTGAAGCGGTGGGTAAAATTTACGGTATTCTGAAAAAAACCTTTAGAATTGAGGTAAATGCCTATTTGCTCTTCTGTTTTTAACGTAAAAGTAGAATCGTAAATAGCGGGCGGCTCGCCCAGATTACGCATAAAAAAGTTACCTTGTTTTAGCGTATTTTGCAGTCTTTCTACTTTTTCCTGCTTATGCTCGGCAAGGCGCTCTACTTTTACGGAGTCGTTGCCGGCTTTTTCTATTCGCGCATCAAACTTTGCTATGTTTCTGTCTATCCGAGCCTGGATTTTTTCCGGGTTGTAAAATGAAAGACCAAAGTAATAAACCTCTAATTTTGGATAAAAATTAAGAAGAGGAATTTTAAGATTAGGTGACTGACGGTACAATGCCTCTATGTTTTCGGTTTTAACCTGCTTAAGCCCTTTTATTTCGGAACTCACCAAAAGCCGCTCGTTTGGTTGCAAATGCCGGGTAGGAGAGCAGGAAACCAGCAATAAAATTGCCGATGCGAAGCATATTACGTAATCTCGTGTTGTCAAGCGAAGGGTTAACAAATGATATCGAAAGTTACTTCAAAATACATAATATCTCTGCATCAGAAAAAATACCGGTACAGGCACCGGGCCTTTGTGGCAGAGGGCGCAAAAAGCGTTTTAGAGCTTTTGCGATCTGATTTAGAGCCCGAGCTGTTGTTAGGAACCGAAGATTTCTTACAGCAAAATGCAAGACTGATTCCGGAAAAATGCCCTGTAGAGCAGGTTTCTGAAAATGAATTGCAACGCCTGGGCACTTTCGGGAGCAACAATTCGGCGCTGGTGGTGGCAAAAATGAGGCCCGCAGCTCCGCCGCAAATTTCCGAAGAAAGTTTGGTTCTGGCATTAGACGAAGTGCGCGATCCGGGAAATTTAGGAACCATTATCCGCATTGCCGATTGGTACGGCATTCAGCATGTAATTTGCTCTGCCGGCTGCGCCGATTTTTACAACCCTAAAGTTATTTCGGCCAGCATGGGTTCTTTTTGCCGCATTTCGCCGTTTTACACCAACCTTTCTGATTTCCTGAAAGATAAACGCAAAAACCTTCCCGTTTATGCGGCGGCGCTGGAAGGCGAAAATGTGTACCGCGAAAAACTTAAACCTTCCGGAATATTAATAATGGGCAACGAAGCAAACGGCATTTCAAACGAAATTATGGCGTTGGCAACCCAAAAACTTAACATACCCAGGTTTGGCCATGCAGAGTCGCTTAATGTTGCTATCGCGACAGCTATTTTATGCGACCATTTTTACCGCGGAATGGCATAAAAATTGGCATCTGCAGCCTTTATTGCCGCAAATGCCAATTCTTAAAATTACTGCTGAATTCTTACCGGAAAATTAACCTCTATATCTGTTTCTCCGGAGGGGTTTATGCCATCTTTTGCCACCTCGCCATAATGGCTAAGCGACACCCGCAGCGCCCCGGTGCTGGCCTGGCCGGTAATTATATCTGCTTCTAAGCCCAAAGGCATCTGGTTTGCGTCCAGGTTTAGGTTTGTAACCGTTATGTTAAGGCCGGCGGTTGGCGTGTAAAAAAACTGATGCACATCAGATTCTTCCTTAATTTCTTCGCCAATATTTATTGAGTTAGCCGGGTTCGGATCTGATTGATCCAGGATCAGGAGCCAGCTGCGGTATGTAACATTGGGCTGAAGATGTAAGGTATCGGGGTAAAAAACGCCGTTTTGCCCGCCCTCGCCATCTAAATCGCGAAAAGTGATAGAGGTATTTAAGGTAGAATCGGTTGGGTGTGTTAAAAATAATCCAACCGTAGTGATCAGTTCCTGCTCATGCCCCGGGTGGTGATGGTCGTCGTCTTTTCCGCAGCCGGATAAAACAGTTGCAGAGGCCAAAAACAGGGCCATGAGCGAGTAATCGGTTTTAAAATTTTTCATATTGATTTAGCTTTGAAAGTTAAAAATTTAAGAATCGGTTTTGCCGAAAGGTATTTTAACCCGCAGGGTAAAACTGCGGCCCGTTTCGTCGGCAAAGTATCTGAAACGGTTTAAATAATCGCGGTAGTTGGTGTTTAGCGCATTAGAAATTGTGCCTTGCAGCCATATTTCCCGTTCGCCGGATTTAATTTTAGCACTGGCTTCTATCTGCACCAGGGTATAACCGGCAGGAGGGGCCATAAAATCTTCGCCTGAGGTATAACGGTTTTGCCGCGCCACGGTTTGGTGGCCAATTCCTAATGCGCTTTCAATCAAGAATCCTGTTGGTTTAAAATTGCGGAAAAGCATAGTGCTAACTCGCGCCGGAGGAATAAACGGCAGCGGCCGGCCGGCCTCTACATCCTGAGCTATCACTACAGAAGCCGTAGAAACAAGCTCGTAATCGTGCCAAAAGATAAATTTGCCCGACCAATCTGCACCCGAAAACAAGGCATTGGTTTGGGTAAAGGCAAATGCCGGAAATGCACCGCGAATGGTTAAGATTGGCTCGGCCAGCGGCTTCGCGAAAATAAAATCTTTAATAAGATGCAGGTAAGGTTGCACCGAGATTCCGGAAGTAGCCGAAGTGTAACTCATGGTGCCATTTAAAGCGTATGAGGTCTCTTCTTTCAGCGCCTGGTTTCCTATCTCGAAAGATGCCGAGCCATGGTGCAAACCGTAGCTAAACTGCTCGTTTATG
>JAFADQ010000123.1 GCA_023424725.1 Bacteroidota bacterium | reverse complement strand
GCCATAAAAACAAAGTAATTCTTACCGATAAAATTTAAAAAGAAAACCCATCGTACTCCAGACAAGAGCTCCGGCACAAAATAGGCCAATTGCTGGAGGCCGACGATGTAATTATTATTCCGAAGCAACCGTACGATTTTACCGGCCACGCCGATGGGATGATACGGTTTTTAGACGAGCACACGGTGCTGATAAATGATTTTTCGCAGGAAACAGACCGGTTTCGTAACAACTTAACCAAGGCGCTGCAAAAGCATAACCTTAATACAGAGGTGCTGCCCTACGGCTACCATTACAATTTGCGCCGCATAGACTGGGAAACTGCCCGCGGAACCTACATAAATTACCTGCACATTGGCAATTTAATTGTGCTGCCCTTGTTCTGGATTCTGAAAGATGACGACGTGCTAAACCGCATGCGGCAACTGTACCCAAACGCCGATATTGCTACCATAAATGCCAACGCCATAGCCGAGAAAGGCGGTGTAATAAATTGCCTGACCTGGCCCGTAAAACTGCAGGGCTTATGACTAATCTTTAGATCTACTGCTGCGACACCGCTTCTTTGTTATCCGGCTGCTTATTATCTGGCTGGCTTTCTGTTTTCCCGGTGCTGCGGCTATCGGTCATTTTTTTCCGTTCTATTACCAGCACGGTATTTTTTAGCATCGGGATGGCGGCATTTAAAGTAAGCGTAGTGTTAAGCTGCGTGTGCCACATGCGCTTGCCAAAAAAACGTTTGCTAACGGTACGAACAGCTTCCCAGGGCGTTAGGTTAAAGGGCACTTTTACAATGGTTTGGCCTACAGGCAAATGATGTGTGCAATTTAACGTGCCGCAGAAATCGGCGAAATCTCCCAATTGTACATTATACTGTATGTTGCCGGCTTCCAGGCTATCTAAAGAAGCATTTCTGATCTTTACAAAAGCGTAAAGTTTTACTCCCTGCCGCAAACCAAGGCCGCGCGGTTTTACCTTCTCTACAATAGCAAGCGGCGTGTAAGGCATTTGCAGCGAAATTTTTCTGGATACCTGCAGTTTATCGTTAAACAAATCGGCCAGCTGATAAAAAATGGTAGCTTCTATTTCCAGATCTAGCTTATCGAGGTGCTGGTGCTCCAGGTTATATTCGTTCCAGGTTTTGTAGTTCGCGTTTCCGGTTAGCCAGAAACCGGTTTCTTTATTGCCTTTAAAGGTTATTGCTTTGGGGCTGCGCACAATTGCCACAAGGCCGCGCGGGTTGCGCACCCGCACATGTATACTGTCTATCACAATATCGATGGGCAGCGGGTTGTTTAGTTGTGCTTTTACTTTAAACCGGGCCGAGTCGTAATGAATAGAAATGTTCGCGGTATCTATTTTAAGCAATTCGGGCATCATATTTTTCAGGCTGCCTTGCTCATTGCTACCTAAATCCAGCTCGCCGCTTTTCTTAATTTTAATGGCTGTATTGCTTATTTGCTGCTTGCCGGTTTGCAAAACGGCGCTGGCAGAAAGCTGGTAAGGCCATTTTTTGGTGCCGTTGGCGGCATCGGAAATTAACCGGTAAGTATCTAAAGCAGAAAGCCGCACGGGCACATTAAACAGTTGCGGGCTGTCAGGATCGGCCAGCGCGCCATCTACTTCACCCGAAATATCGATTTTATCGCCCAGAGTAAGTTCGTATGCAAGGTTTTTAATATCTACTTTCTTTAAACTTTCGGAGCTGGTTTTTAGCTGCAGAAGCAACTGAACTCCGTCTACAGGGCCGATCTCTTTAATTTGTATTCCTTCCAGCTCAAGCCCGGCGCCGCCAGATGGCAAAGGCAGGTTAATTTTGCGATGGAGAGTTAATTTTTGCGGCTCGTTATCGGGCAGGTCGTACACCAAGTTCAGCTCCAGGTTAAGTGGCAGTTGGTTGGTTTGTCGCGCCCTGTTTTTCAGGCCCTGCAGCTTGTCGTTATCGGCTTTTAATTTTATACTGATCTTCTTTTTTCCTTCTTTTGGCAGCGTAACTTCAAAGTCTTTTTTACCCGATGCCACCACTTGCCCGGCATTTCGCACAAAATAGCTGGCGCTATCTATATACAAAGGCAACGGGCCGGGGTTATCTATAATTACATCTGCTACTAAAAACGTGTTCTCCTCATCAGAAATAAGCTGCAAACCTGCAACTTTGTGTAGCGTGGGCATACTGTTTTTGCCGCCTGCCAAACCGCCCGCCATGTTGCCGGTGCGTAGCTCTCCGGATTTCACCACACTAATTCTGGTGTCGTTAATTAAGGCGTGGCTGCTTTGCAAAACCGCCGATGCTTTGGCCTGGTATGCCCATGTTTTTGACCCTTGCAGCTTCTTTTTAATAAGATCTATGGCATCGGCTGTCGCGATTTCTACAGGCACCTGCAATTGGGCCGCTCCTTCTTTTATTTTAAAAGTAGAATCTATTTTACCGGTTACAGTTTTGCCGTCGCTAAAATCTATGTCGTAGCTAAAATCCTGAATTTTAAGGCCGGGCAGGCTTTTGTTGCCGGTGGTAATATGGAGCAGCAATTTGTAACCCGTTTCGGGAGTAAAACCTGCCACTTGCACCGAATCGAGCTGCATCATGGGGGCTTTTGGAACGGGCGCCGTTATGTTGCGGGTAATGGTAATGCTCTTCGGATCGAGAAAAGGAACTTTAAAGAACACCTGCATGGCCACATTTATGTCGATGCTGTCTTTGCTGCCTTTATTTGCCTGCAAATGGTCGCGGTATTTCTCGAGAAACAATTTAAGCGAAAACCGCATTTCTTTGGTACCAACGGCAGGCAGTATTTCTTTTACCTGATGTTTGCCCCAGCCAAGCGCAATATCGTTATGCCGCAACTTATATTTTACACTATCTATGGCAATGGTAAAAGGCAGCCAGTTACGGATAAGCAATCCGGCATTTACCTGGGCGGTGTCTGTCTCCAGATCGGCACGCAAATAGGTTACCTCCTTTACATGGGGTACCAGTTTTTTGCGGTTCAGGTACAAAAACGCAGCCAGCAGCGAGAGGCTCAGCAGTGCAATTAATCCTGTTTTACCGGCTTTATTTATTGGCATTTATATCAATTTTCCCTTCCTGCATACGGATAAACCAGATTTCTGTCAATAATCAGAACCCTGATTTGGATTAATAATGATTCTTTACAACTCCGGAGGAGTGGCCTGTTTGTAGTAAATGTGTTTAAATCTTGTGCAAAGCTCCATAAGAGCGACCTGTTAATGCTTACGTAAAATCAGGTCGCTGTTATGGAACTGTTAAGGCTCTTAAATATCTGCTATCAAACCTAAAAAACAGTTAGCAAAAGTTTTATTTATCTAACTCAGGATAGAAGTAATTGGCAACCGTGGCACTTTGCTTTCGCACTGAAATGGCTTTTGTAAAACAAAATCGAAACAACATTCCAGAGCGTTGTAAGGGTTTTAGGTGTGGCTATAATGTATAGGTGTATACGTTTCCTTCTTCGCTGGAAATAAGCAGTTTGTTGTTGTCTGTAAATAAAATTCCTTCTGTTTGGCCGGCGCCTTTAATGCTTATTTCGGTTGGGGTGGCTTTTAGTATTTCCGTCATGTTTTCGCCTTCGAACAAGAAAAATTTATTGCCCGATACCAGAACCAGTTTCTTGCCGTCGGGGCTTATATCGGCTCCGGTTACCTGGCCGTCTACAGAGAGCTCTGCTACTTTTTTTGCCACGTATTCGCCGGGTTCGTCGGGCAGCAAATACACCTTGCTGGTGCGCTCCCGGCCCCTATCGCGGGTAAATAAATACAACCCGCCGTTGTGCCACAAAGAGGCCTCGCTATCGAAATTGCGCTCTTTCTTTTTAGGCGGAAAATCCTGCTGGTCGGGGTAAGAAAACTTTATGCTCTGCACCTGGCTGGGCGCAGCAGGTTTTAGTTTGTAAATAACCAGGTCTTTGCGGTTGTTGCTGTTATTTCCGGCATCGGCCACGTACAGGTTGCCGTTTGTATCTTCTGATAAACTTTCCCAATCGCGGTTGCCAACAGGTAGTTTTATTCTATCCAGCAGCTCGCCGGTATCTTTCACTTTAAATATAACCGGACCATTGCCGGCATCGCCCATGGTATAAAAAACATTGGCCTCGGTTGTTCGGGCTAATCCGGAGCTTTCGGCCACCTGCCTCGGAAACTTACCCACCTTTTGCAAGGCCGGGTTGGCTTCTATATTTTTATCGTTTTCTTCTTTTTTGCTTTTATTTTTAGAGCTCTGAGCCTCCGGGCAACCCGAAAACAGCACACAGCCTATTAGTAAGCAAGGAATTAAGGTAAGTCGCATTGTAAAATTAAAAAAGGCCCCGGCCTGGATGAATTGCCTCCTCTATACGAAATAAAACCACAGTAGGTCTTACCTTGGCGCTAAAATCGGCGCGGATTTGATGTATAAGCCTGTTAGGCCAAAAATATCGCCGGCTATACTTTTGGTTTTGCCTTGCGGCGCCTCTATTTTTGATGCTTACAGCCTCATAATCAGCCTTAAACATTTGCCGCAAAATTTTACCTGAAACAAACAGAGCATGTTTTTTTGTAAGTAGGCCGGAGTGTGCGTAATTTACTGTTTGCTTAAGCAAGAGGGCCCGCAAAAGCTGCAAAGCCCAAAAACTTATGCGTTAGAACCCAAAAAATTTAACCACACCTAAACAATAGTACTTATGGATACCGGTTTACTTCATTTACACAATTTTTTGCGCTGGGCAGTAATTATACTGGCCGTGCTAACCCTTGTGAAAGCTGCCATGGGCATGAGCGGCAACAAGCCTTTTACCAACGGCGACCGCAAAACCGCGCTTTTCCTTATGATTAGCTGCGACATACAGTTGCTGCTTGGCCTGGCCTTGTTTTTTATGCGCGGCTGGTTTAACGCACTTAGCAGCGGCGGCGCCATGGCCCAAAGATATACCCGCTTTTTTACCGT
>JAFADQ010000079.1 GCA_023424725.1 Bacteroidota bacterium | reverse complement strand
AATGGCCACTTTTTTGCCCTCTACAGCCCCCAGTTTTTCGCGGATAGAAAAGGCGTCGAGCAGGGCCTGGGTTGGGTGCTCGTGCGTACCGTCGCCGGCGTTGATAATGTTGGCCTTTACCTTGCGCGATAGGAAATGCGGAGCGCCGGGGCTGCTGTGGCGCATCACGATCATATCCACTTTCATGGCCAGGATGTTGTTTACCGTATCGAGCAGGGTTTCGCCTTTTTTTACGGAGCTGCTGCTGCTCGAGAAGTTAATTACATCGGCCGAAAGGCGCTTTTCTGCCAGCTCGAAAGATAACCTGGTGCGGGTAGAATTCTCGAAAAAAACGTTGGCGATGGTAATGTCGCGCAGCGAAGGCACTTTCTTTATCGGGCGGCTAAGCACTTCTTTAAAGTTATCGGCCGCCTCGAAAATAAGCTGAATATCGTGCTTTGTGATGTCTTTTATTCCCAACAGGTGCCGGGTGCTTAAGGCCTGCTGCATATTAGTTTTTGTCGGTTTTATCTAAAAGCCACACCGCATCCTGTTCTGCACCGCAATTTTGCCAGTCTACCAGTACTTTTTCGGTTTCGATGGTGTTTACCTGAAGCCCGGTGTAGGTGGCCTCTATGGGTAATTCGCGGGTGTATTTCCGGTCTATCAGGGTTAGCAATTCTACTTTTTCGGGCCTTCCGAAAGCCGTCATGGCATCTAAAGCGGCCCTAACCGACCGGCCGGTGTAGAGCACGTCGTCAATCAGAATAACTTTTTTGCCTTCTGTTAAAAATGGGATTTTAGTGGCATTAGCGGCCAGCGGAGCGCTGTGGCGGCGGAAATCGTCGCGGAAAAAGGTGATATCGAGATAGCCTACCGGAACTTGTTTGCCCAGAATAGTTTCCAGCTCTTTGCCAATGCGCTCGGCCAGGAAAGTGCCGCGGGGTTGCAGCCCAATCAGCACAGAATTGCCGAAATCCTGGTGCGACTCTATAAGCTGATGGCAAAGCCGCTGCAGCGTAATGCTAAGTTTGGGGCCCGAAAGTATGAGTCGTTTCTGCATAAGTGCTCGGCTGCAAAGATAACAGAAGCCGGGGCATTTTCGGGAAGAAATTGAGGATTTGTCTGTAACGCCGGCCTCCTGGCCGGTATCATCCAGCCGCGGCCGGTACCTTATACGATTTTCACAACCTGCAACGCCAAAAAAACACCCCATCGCAACCCAAATCCTGTCTTTCCTTTAATCCTTTTCATCCTGGTTCAGACAAAAAAAAGGGCCGACCCAAGTCCGACCCATTTTTATTAAATCACAAAAGGTGATTTGTGAAATCTGTTCAATCCGTTTAATCTGCGGCTTATCTGCTGCGATTGCTGCTGTTGCTCGATGTTCTTCTGCGGTTTCCACCACCCGAATGCGGACGGCTGCTTCCACCAGATTCAGCATTCCGGCCATTGCCGCCAACCAGTTTCTGGTAATCATCGCTGGCAGGGCGGGGGCGTTGCGGGCGGCGGTTCTCTTTCGGGAACGGCGCTAAAACTACAGGCCGCGCATTATCTGCCATCGGGTAAGGCTGGTCGGTAACCACCGGAATCTGCTTGCCTATCAACTTATGAATATCGCGGATATACGCTTTCTCTTCGGCATCGCAAAAAGAGTAGGCAATTCCGCTGGCTCCTGCACGACCGGTACGGCCAATGCGGTGCACATACGTTTCGGGTATGTTGGGGATTTCGTAGTTAATTACGTGCGAAAGGTCATCTACATCAATTCCGCGTGCTGCGATGTCGGTAGCCACTAACACACGAATTGTCTGCGCTTTAAAGCTGGTTAAGGCGCGCTGGCGGGCATTCTGAGATTTGTTTCCGTGAATAGCTTCGGCTTTAATTCCGGCTTTCACCAGGTCTTTCACCACCTTGTCGGCGCCGTGCTTGGTGCGCGTAAAAACCAGCGCGGTAGCGATAGATTTATCTTTTAAAATATGCTGAAGCAGGTTTTTCTTGTCATTCTTCTCCACATAAAACAAACCCTGCTGAATGGTGTTGGCCGTACTGCTAACAGGTGTAACTTCTACCTTTTTCGGGTTTCTGAGAATGGTATCGGCCAGCGTCTGAATTTCTTTTGGCATGGTAGCCGAGAAAAACAAAGTCTGGCGTTTTGCCGGCAGTTTGGCAATTACTTTTTTTACATCGTGAATAAAACCCATGTCGAGCATGCGGTCGGCCTCATCCAGAACAAATAACTGCAAATTAGCAAGGCTGATAAAGCCCTGGTTCATTAAATCCAGCAAACGGCCCGGCGTTGCCACCAAAATATCGACACCATTTTTTAGCGATTGTGTTTGCGCGTGCTGCGAAACTCCGCCAAAAATTACCAAGTGTTTTAAGTTAAGATTACGGCCGTAAGCGGTAAAACTTTCTTCTATTTGAATGGCCAGCTCGCGGGTTGGCGTAAGCACCAGCGCACGAATAGGGCGCGGACCACGACCGGCAGGTTTTGTATCCTGCGACAATAATTGCAGCATCGGTATAGCGAAAGCCGCCGTTTTTCCGGTTCCGGTTTGGGCGCAACCCAGCAGGTCGTTTCCTTGCAAAACAAGCGGAATAGATTGTTGCTGTATGGGCGTGGGAGTGGTGTATCCTT
>JAFADQ010000072.1 GCA_023424725.1 Bacteroidota bacterium | reverse complement strand
CTTCAGTACAAGGGTAGGGATTTTAAGTTCTCTATAAGTCTCTATTGCCTTATAACGGCACTTTTCGTCTAAAGAAATAAAATAATCACAATGAGCTCCATAAAAAACATGTATAGAATCATCAATCATATTTGAAAATTGAGCATCAGCTTTATAGCCTTTCATGTCTATTTTGAAGTATGTATCAGTAATTTTCTGGTGAATTGGGTAATCGCTTGTTTTATTAAATTTAGAAAAGTTACCAATTGCCTTATCAAAATCTAGATGAATTGGACTTCCTGACATACTTTTATCTATTTTCCTGAATATTTTTTCATGATGTTTTACCTTATGACGGCTACTGTTGATAAATCCCCTAAGAGTTTTATAAATTGAATAATCCCTCTTAGCAGTATTTGAAAAGTTAAATATATCTTCACAAAGTGACAGCATGTTCAATTCTTTTTTTGCTTGGGGGAATATTAAATCGAAAACTTTATTTGCTTTATAAATCTCACTAAAGTTTTCAGGCAGTGGTGTCACTCTAAGTTTTTCTAATTGCAAGTCCCAAATTCCTGTTTCATCCCAATCAAGAAGCTTGGAAAAAGATTCAGCAATTGATTCTGTGTCTTCTAATGCTGTTCTAAAGAATTCTCCAACATCTCTATAATGCCAAACAGCTTTATGATTGCCCCAATACTGAACAAGGCAGAGATTTCTAGTGAGTTTTTGAATTGCTTTTAAATGATTACTTATGTAAGAAGGATTTTTTTCATAACCTCTTAACAAATCATTTATATGAGCATTTGAATATGGAGTGATAATTTCATTTTCTAAAATTTTCTTTTCAAATGAAATGTAGAGTGAAGATTCTGCTTCAGGGAGTTGCTCCAACTTTTCAATTCTATCAAATACATTCCAATCTAGGTAAGCGTATATCATAATTATCAATTACAAGTTTTAAATTATCTCCAATATAAAATTATTTTAATATAATATTATTATATTATTAATTGCTGAGTAGCATTGACCACCTGCTTCCGTTCTGTGAAGGCACAGACCGGGGAAAGTGTGAAGTTATAGATTGAATTGATTCTCATAGGCTACAATTAAATCTGCTAACCTATCAAGTTCAATAGCTTCAAACGTATCTGGTTTGGCATCAAAAATTACTTCAAATCGTTGAAGTGCTTTTTGGTAATTTTCTTCGGTTTCAATTTTCTCCAATTCCATAAATAATCATTTCCTATAAATAATGGCATCCCAAAAAGGAATGCCATCGCTAATAAACAAATCAATCAAATCTTCATCACGTAAAGTCTTCCTTAGTCGTCCACGACAAGCTATACAAGTCGCTTCTTCTGTCGCGAAGATTTCGCACAGAGCCGCCTGTGTTCAGATCTTTCAACAAGTCTAAATCCAAATCCGCAATCAAGGTCATTTCCGTATTTGGTGTGGCTTCTGCAACAATAGCGTCGTGCGGGAAAGCGAAATCAGAAGGTGAAAATACCGCCGATTGCGAGTACTGAATATCCATGTTCTCGACCTTCGGTAAGTTACCCACGCTTCCGGTAATGGCTACGTAGCACTCATTTTCTATTGCGCGGGCCTGGGCACAGCGGCGAACGCGCAGGTAAGCGTTTTTGGTGTCGGTCCAGTAAGGCACGAAAAGAATTTGCATACCCAGGTCGCTTTGCATTCGGGCCAATTCCGGGAACTCTACGTCGTAGCAAATCAGTACGCCGATTTTGCCTACGTCGGTATCGAAGCACTTCAGTTTGTGCCCGCCACGGAGGCCCCAGTAGCTGGCTTCGTCGGGGGTTACGTGCAGCTTGTACTGGCTGTCGTAGGTACCGTCGCGGCGGCAGAGGTACGATACGTTGTAGAGCTTGTTTTTGTAATACTCGGGCATGCTGCCGGCTATAATGTTTATATTATAGCTCAATGCCATTTGTATCAGCGCATCCCGGATCTGGTCGGTATATTCTGCAAGAGAGCGGATTGCAGCGGAAGAGCTCGGGTCGTGCGACAGCGCCATCAGCGGAGCGTTAAAGAACTCCGGCAGCATTACAATATCGGCATTATAAGAGCTTACGGTATCTACAAAAAACTCTACCTGCTGCAGCATGTCTTCTACCGATTTGGTAGAGCGCATTTGCCATTGCACCACACCTATGCGCACCACAGATTTTTGCCCGCCAATCAGCTTTTCCTTTTCTTCGTGATACACGTTAATCCACTCCAGCAGGGTAGCGTAAGAGCGCGAATCGGCATCGTCGGGGAGGTAATCGCGCAGTATTTTACGGACGTGAAAACCGTTGCTGAGCTGGAAAGTAAGAATAGGGTCGTAAATTTCCTTGTTCTTTACCATCTCTATATATCGGCCGGGCGTCATTTTATCGGAATGTTCGCGGTAGCCCGGAATGCGGCCACCGGCGATGATAGCGCGCAGGTTTAGCTTTTCGCAGATCTCTTTGCGGGCATCGTACAGGCGGCGGCCGAGGCGCAGGTTACGGTATTCGGGATGCACGAAAACATCTATACCATATAAAGTATCGCCCTCGTCGGTGTGCGCTTTAAAAGTTCCGTTGCTGGTTATGTCGTCGTAAGAGTGCTTGTCGCCGTGCTTGGCATAATCTACAATAACCGATAGGGCACCGGCTATAATTTTGCCTTTGTCTTCGATGCAGATTTGCCCGTCGGGGAATTTTGTAAGTATAGCACGGAACTCTTTTTTGGTCCAAGATCCACCGATATTTGAGTACACCAGGTCCATTATTCCTTTCACCGCATCGAAATCTTCTACCTGTAACTGCCTGAGTAAAAGTTTATGCGCGGAGATGGATTTTTTTCTTTCTGCCATTTTAAGTAATAAGGGTAGGTTCTATTAAACAGAACCTGATAATGTTTGGTTACAAAGATAGCCGATTGAGTGGCAGTTTACTCAGAAATTTGCCTGTTGAAAATTCGAGATTAAAACACTAAAAAAGCAAACAAAAAAGTCCGGCTTTTGGCCGGACTTTTTTGTTTGAATTGGGATTTTCGGGATTAGAAAGTTTAGTTGGAAAAATTAAAATCCTAAAAATCCGAACAATCCCGAAAATCCTGTTTCAGAAAACTACACTTTCCCCTCTGGCGCCTCCTTTTTTGGCTTCTCCAGCTCATCGTCAAACAACATGCGCACCGAGGGTGTGTAATCATCCTCATACTGCCCGCTTTTTACGGCCCACATAAAACTGCCCAGGAAAATAAGCGCAACGGTAATACTAATGCCGATCAACAAATATATAATGGTCATGATTTCTGGTTTTAAGGTTTTATGCCGATTGCTGGTGGTAAAAGCTGGCCTCATGCTCCAACCAAAAACAACCAACAATCAGCAATATTTTTGATCTATAATTTCAATCTTCTGGCCGCGTACCGCACCATTAAAGTAGAAAACAGAATTACCGTAATGGTGCTTATCGGCATTAAAATAGCCGACACGATGGGCGTAAATTTGCCTTGCACTGCCAGTCCCATCCCTAAACCGTTGTACACGAACGACAAAATAAATGTAGCCAGAATAATCTGAATACTATCTTTGGTAAAGGTTAAGAAAGTGCTCAGTTTCCGGAACTTGGTGGCGTCCAGAATCGCGTCGCAGGCAGGCGAGAAGTTGGTTAAGGTGTCGGTGAGGGCAATGCCAGCATCGGAAGTTTGTAAAGCGCCCGCGTCGTTTAATCCGTCGCCAACCATTAGTACGGTGCGGCCGTCTTTTTTCAGTTGCTGAATGTACTCCAGTTTGTCGTTTGGCGATTGCTTAAACCGCAGCTCTGCATCGGGCCCGAAGATCTTTCGCAAACGCCCGCGCTCGGTGTCGTTATCGCCCGAAAGCACTGCCAGTTTGTAGTATTCACTCAGGTCTTTCAGCACCTCTTCCAGGCCCTCGCGGTATACGTTCTGCAAAATAAATGCGCCGGCTACTTCACCATCCAGACTCACAAAAACTTTAGAGGCCAGTTCGGTGCTGGTTTCGGTTTCTTTTGTAGTAGTGGGGTGCGAAAATTCTTTTCCGGTAATAGGCTGCACAAAGGCTGTGGAGCCCAATTTTACATGCACACCGTCTATAATCGCGCTTACGCCCTTGCCCGGCGCTTCGCGGTAATGCGTGGTTTCGAAAGGCGAGGAGCCCAACTCGTCGTAAATGCGCTTGCTTAGCGGGTGGGTAGATTGGCGCGCCGCCGCCGCTATGAGTTGCTTTTCGTATTCGCCCAGTTGGCGGCCGCTAAATTTTACTTCGCTCTTGCTTACTTCTGTTAGCGTTCCGGTTTTGTCGAACACGATGGTATCGGCGCGGCCCATTACTTCGGCTACGGCAGAGTTTTTCAGGTAGAATTTATTCCGCCCAAAAACTGAAAGGGCATTTCCCAACGCAAACGGCGTAGCCAGCGAAAGCGCGCACGGACAAGCAATTACCAGCACCGAGGTAAAGGCTCTAACTGCCATATTCATGTCTTTCGGAACCCAATAAAACACCGCGCCAAGGGCAATCACCAGCGTAGCCGCCACAAAATAACGGCCCACTTTATTGGCAAAAGTCTCGAGGGTTTGTTTTTCTTCTTTCTGAAAAGCGGGGTTGTTCCAGAGTTGCGTTAAATAGCCCTGCGACACCTCGCGCACCACTTCCAGCTCTATGCTTTCGGAGGTTTGGCGGCCGCCGGCGTAAATAACTTCGCCGGCAACTTTGGCCACGGGCACGCTCTCGCCGGTAACAAAACTGTAATCTATTTGGCCTGTACCACGCATTAAAATGGCATCGGCAGGTATCACTTCCTGGTTGCGCACCAAAATGCGGTGGCCTTTTTTCAGTTCTTTCACCGAAATAGATCTCTCGCCTTCTTTGGTTAATAACGTAACGGCAACCGGGAAATACGATGTAAAATCACGATCGAACCGAAGCGAATCGTAGGTGCGTTGCTGAAGCCAGCGGCCGATCAGCATAAAAAACACAAGGCCGGTAAAACTATCGAGGTAGCCGGGGCCGGTGTGCGAAAAAATATCGTACAAACTCACCAGCATCAGGGCGGTTAAACCCAGCGCGATTGGAAAATCGAGATTGATGTATTTTTGCTTTAATCCGTTCCAGGCGTTAATGTAAAATTCCTGCGCGCTATAGAACAAAACCGGCAACGAAAGTGCGATGCTAAGGTACCCGAAAAATGCCCCGAATTCGCTTTGCAACGCCTCGGTAAACGACAAATAATCCGGGAAAGCCAGCAACATTACGTTACCGAAACAGAAGCCCGCCAAACCGATTTTGTAAATGATCGGGTTAATGCCCTTCTTCTTTTTCTGGCCTAATTCTGCCAGTGTAATTTCCGGCTCGTAACCAATAGCAGTAAGCAGTTTTACAATGTCTTTCAGCGAAGTTTGCCCGGTTAAGTAGCTGATGCTGATTTCTTTGCGCAGGAAATTTACCCGCGACTCGGAAACGCCTTCGTTTAGCTTATGAAGATTCTCTAAAAGCCAGATGCACGAGCTGCAGTGCATTTGCGGAATGTACAACGTAAGCCGCGCCATTTTCTCGTCGCGGAAAGAAAGCAGTTGCGCCTGCACAGTTTCGGTGTCGAGGTAATCGAAACGGCCCGGCAAGTCTACTTCTTTAATCTTGTTGCCCGGTTTCTCGTCGATAGAATAATAGGTGCAGAGATTATTGGCGTCGAGGAGTTCGTACACGGCTTTGCAACCCTGGCAACAAAACGGCTTTTCGGCCAGCATAACGGGCTGGTCGGGGCAATCGTCGCCGCAGTGAGTGCAGGCGGCGTGAACGTGGGTTTCTGTTGCTGACTTTATCACGATTTTCAGGCTTTTATTTCAACCTCAAAGTTCGCGCTTGCCGGTTTTTTATGGGATGATTAAAGTCAGTTTTGGGGTTGATTGATGTCAGGGTTTGAACTTTGATTGGAATGATTACATGATGGACTATGAAATCGTACAGCAAATCATAGTCTTTCATTCAATCATTTCTTTCACAGTTCAGACAAAAAAATACCCTGCAACAACCAAAAAAATGGCCGTCGCAGGGTAAGTAACACCGATCTTCATAGCGATTCGTAATTATTGTCTCTTTTGAACCGCTCTGAAGAGCGGCGTTACAATTAAATCGACTTACTAAACAATCTTTCCTTGCTCTGGCTGCGGGTTAAACGGGCATCCAGACAAGCGCAAATGTTACGCAAAAACGGGCGGCCAGCTTCCGGAATTTCTACTTTATTGTCGGTTATTTTCACCAGTCCGTCTTTTACGAAACCGGCCAGCTCGTCTTTCGCCACATTCAGGAAAAAGGTGGTGGCAATGTCTTGGGTAAAATCGGTTTTCATGCGGCACATCAAATTCAGAATATGCTGGCGAATCACCAGGTCTTCAGCAGTTAATTCGTGGCCTTTAAAGATCGGGAATTCACCTCGCGCAACGGCCTCTTCGTATTCGGTTACGTCTTTTATGTTCTGCGCAAAGGCGGTCCAGGTATCAGAAATAGACGAGCAACCCAAGCCAAGCAACAAGCCCGTGTTGGTGGTGGTGTAGCCCATAAAATTGCGGTGCAAAGTGCCGTTTTCAGAAGCAATATTCAGGCTGTCTTCGGGCAATGCAAAGTGGTCCATCCCGATCTCGATGTAGCCGGCTTCTTCCGGCATATCGCGGCCCAGTTCGTACAGCGCGCGTTTTT
>JAFADQ010000376.1 GCA_023424725.1 Bacteroidota bacterium | reverse complement strand
CACCAGGCAATAGGGCAAATTGCGGCTAACTTTTATGGCCGGCCGGCACAAAAAATGGCCGTTACAGGTATTACCGGCACCAACGGCAAAACTACCTGCGCTACTTTGTTACACCGTTTATTTCGTGAGCTTGGGTACGCTGCCGGCTTGCTTTCTACGGTGCAAAACCAGATAAACGAAGAGGTGTTGCCGGCAAGCCTCACCACGCCCGACCCGATCAGTTTGCAGCAGTTGCTGGCAAAAATGGCCTCTGCAGGTTGCACCCACTGTTTTATGGAAGTGAGTTCGCACGCGGTGGTGCAGCAGCGCATTGCCGGAATAGAGTTTGCCGGAGGCGTATTTACCAATATTTCGCACGACCATTTAGATTACCACGGCACCTTCGACAACTACATTAAAGCGAAAAAACTCTTCTTCGACAATTTGCCTGCCAACGCTTTCGCATTGGTTAACTCCGACGATAAGCGGGGCGATGTAATGTTGCAAAACACCAAAGCCAAAAAGCAAACCTACGCGCTGCGCCGCATGTCCGATTTTAAGGGCCGCATTATAGAAAGTACCCTGCAAGGGCTAAATTTAGAGGTAGACGGGCAGGAAGGCTGGTTTAAATTAGTAGGAGAGTTTAATGCCTACAACCTGCTGGCGGTGTATGGCGCGGCGGTATTATTAGGCGAAGACAAGCAAGAAGTGCTTACCATTCTTTCGGGCCTCGATCCGGTAAATGGCCGCTTCGATTTTCAGCGGTCGCAAAGCGGCGTTAGCGCCATTGTAGATTACGCCCACACGCCCGATGCGTTAGAGAATGTGCTTAGCACCATAAACGATGTGCGCAACCAGGGCCAGAAAATAATTACGTTAGTGGGTTGTGGCGGAAACCGCGATGCGGCAAAACGGCCGGTTATGGCGCAAATTGCCAGCAAGTATAGCGACGAGGTAATCCTTACATCTGACAACCCGAGGTTTGAAGATCCGGAAGAGATTTTAAACCAGATGATGCAGGGGCTAAAACCGCAGGACCAGGCAAAAGCCCTGAAAATAACCGACCGCAAAGAAGCCATTAAAACAGCCTGCCGCCTGGCCACCGCCAACGACATTATATTAATAGCCGGCAAAGGCCACGAAACATACCAGGAAATAGAAGGAGAGCGGTTTAGCTTCGACGATAAACAAGTATTAAAGGAAGCATTTGAGGTGTTGGGAAAATAAAGTCTGAGATCGCTCGGTAACAAATTATTTCAGAAACAAAAGAAAACTTAACCCACCACAGCAAAAACGATATGTTATACTATCTGTTCAATTACCTAGATCAGGAATACGATGTGCCGGGGGCAGGTCTGTTTCAGTATATATCGTTCCGGGCGGGGCTGGCAATTTTGCTGGCTTTGTTAATCGCGCAGGTATTTGGTGATAAACTTATAAGAATGCTGCAGCGCAACCAGGTGGGCGAATCTATCCGCGACCTTGGTTTAGAAGGCCAGATGGAGAAAAAAGGTACGCCAACTATGGGTGGCCTCATTATACTGCTGGCTATTCTGGCGCCTACTTTATTGTTTGCCCGGCTCGATAATATTTATATTATCCTGATGCTGGTATCTACGGTTTGGCTTGGCGCTATCGGTTTTCTGGACGATTATATTAAGGTATTCAAGAAAAACAAAGAAGGCCTTGCCGGTAAATTTAAAATTATAGGCCAGGTTGGGATAGGCTTAATTGTTGGTTTTGCTTTGTTTTTTTCTGAAGAAGTTACCGTGCGCGAGTACCTGTCGAGTGCCGGAGCAGCCGTTTCTGATGCCGCGAACTCGTTTTCTTTCCGCGATGTCCGCAAAATGGTAACCACTATTCCGTTCGCTAAAAATAACGAGCTCGATTATCATCAGTTTTTCAGCTTCGCGAGCCCGGTTTTGGGCCAGTATGCGCGTTTTCTATACATTCCGCTGGTTATTATTATCATCACCGCGGTATCTAACGGCGCTAATATTACCGATGGAATAGATGGGTTGGCGGCCGGCACATCGGCAATAATCGGTATTACACTGGCCATTTTTGCCTGGGTTTCGGGCAATACCATTTTCGCCGATTACCTCAATATTATGTTTATCCCGAACACGGGCGAACTGGTAATTTTCTGTACCGCTTTTGTAGGAGCCTGCATTGGCTTTTTGTGGTACAACTCTTACCCGGCGCAGGTGTTTATGGGCGATACTGGCAGTTTGGCTATTGGCGGAATAATCGCGGTTTTAGCGCTTATTTTAAGAAAAGAATTGCTGATTCCGGTGCTATGCGGCATATTTCTGGTAGAGAATCTGTCGGTAATGCTGCAGGTGAGCTACTTTAAATACACCAAAAAGAAATATGGCGAAGGCCGCCGGATTTTTAAGATGTCGCCGCTGCACCACCACTACCAAAAGTTGGGCTACCACGAAGCAAAAATCGTGAGCCGCTTCTGGATTGTAGGTATCATGCTCGCTATTTTAACCCTGGCAACATTGAAGATACGGTAAGAATTGAAGGTTGAGGATTGAAGGTTGAAGATCAGAACTCCTTTTTCTTCAACCTTCAATCCTCAACCTCCAACCTTTTAGAATAAAATATGCACTCATCCACTCATCCACTCACCCACCAACCCGGAACGGCCATCTCCATTCTCGGCGGCGGCGAGAGCGGCGTGGGCGCGGCATTGCTGGCGCAGGCAAAAGGGTTGGTGCCGTTTGTATCAGATTTTGGGGAGATAAAACCAGAGTATAAAACAAAGCTGCAAGGGGCAAATATTGAGGCAGAAGAGGGCAAACACTCGCTGGAGCGCATTCTGGCCTGCAAAGAAGTAATTAAAAGTCCGGGCATACCAGAGAAAGCGCCGGTGATGCAAGCAATTCGCGAAGCCGGAATCCCGGTTATTTCTGAGCTTGAATTCGCGGCGCGTTACACAAATGCAAAATTTATCTGCATTACCGGCACCAACGGCAAAACCACCACGTCGCTGCTCACTTATCATCTGCTGAAAGAGGCCGGGCTAAAGGTGGCGCTGGCGGGTAATATCGGCGAAAGCCTGGCCGAAAAAGTTATTGCCAACGAGCACGAGTATTATGTGGTAGAAGTAAGCAGTTTTCAGCTGGACGATATGTACCGGTTCCGGGCGCACATAGCGGTGCTAACCAATATTACACCCGACCATCTGGACCGGTATAATTACGAAATGAAAAATTACGCGGCCGCAAAATTCCGCGTAGCGCAAAATCAGCAGGCATCGGATTTTTTTCTGTACAACGCCGACGACCAGTACACCCGCTTGTATTTGCAAGAGCAGCAAATTGGAGCTACCGTGTTGCCTTTTTCGGTTAACGAAAATCTGCATCCGGGCATTGCTTTGGCAGATAAAAGTTTAAAAATAAACCTTCCCGGAACAGAAATAACGGTAGATGTGGCCAGTTCTACTTTAATTGGCCAACATAATTTATATAATACCATGGCGGCGGTAGGCGTGGCAACATTGTTGCGGGTTACTCCAGACCAGGTAAAATTAGGCCTTAGCACCTTTAAAAATGCTGCCCACAGGTTAGAGTTCGTGGCCGAAAAAGCGGGTGTAGAGTTTATAAACGATTCTAAAGCCACCAATGTAGAGGCCGTTTGGTATGCGCTGGATGGAATTCAGAAACCGATAATCTGGATTGCGGGCGGAGTAGATAAAGGCAACGATTATACCGCGCTAAATTTGCTGGCCGTAGAAAAAGTAAAGGCGCTGGTGTGCCTCGGCAAAGATAACAGCAAGCTGCAAAAGGCATTTACGGGCATAATCCCGGTTATTGAAAGTACCGGTAATATTACCGACGCGGTAGCAAAAAGCGCTTCGCTGGCAAAGCCCGGCGATGTAGTGCTG
>JAFADQ010000281.1 GCA_023424725.1 Bacteroidota bacterium | reverse complement strand
GGTTTAGGTTTAACCCGGTGGTAGCGCGCGGCGCAGATCCCAGACTGTAATTCCAGTCGCTCTCTTTAGAAGCAAATTTGCCTACCGGTAGCGATGGCCCCAACGAAATTCCTATAAATCCCTTTCTTCGGAAATCTTCTTTCTCCTCAATTTCTGAAAAGTCATCAGACTGCGCCGAAACCCTGAAAACACCAAAGAAAGCGACCACCAGAAGTGCAGTAATTTTAATCTTCATTTCTATAGTTTTTTCAATTACCGGTTTTAACAAGTTTGTTAAGTTGAGGCTTAGTTAAACCTGTAAACTAACCCAATAAAAGGAGATAGAGTAGTAATTCTATCTACTACTTTTTCGTTCTCGTAAATATTTGCGCTGAAGAATTCAAGACCGGAGTGAAGTCCAAACCTGTCAGCAAAATTATACTGGCCAGTAAGTCCGAGGCTAAACGCAATTGATTCATGAGCGTGAAGCTTGGCCTTTCGATGTTTCGTTTCGAATTCGGGCTGGATAATATTACATGTTCCAAAAAGTGGTCTGAAGTCGATCTCAAACTTTTCATTTACCGGAATAGTAACAAGCGGGCCAACTAATATTCCACCATAAGACCAGTAGGTGTATTCGCCAGCATCAGCTTCGTTATCTTCTACTAAATGGGCAACAGAATTGGATTTAACCCCGTGGGCTGCACCATACCACTTTACTGCAAAGCCAATATATTTAGAAACTCTAAAGCCAAAGTTTATAAGGTTTAATCGTGCCCCTGATTTAGGAGCAATCTCTTCTTTTGAAAATACCCCAGGACCAGCAAAGACAGTACGCCCGTTAGGTTTGAAGCTTTTAAAATTACCTACAGGGTAAGATGGACCTATAGTAATGCCAATAAATATTTTCCTCCTATCGGTATAATCTGCCTGAGCAAGAACTGTACATGATACCGAGCATAAAAGTAAAAGTGTTAATACTACTCTCATTATCTGTATTCCTGCTCCTGAAATAAATTAATTAAACCGATAAACAAAGCCTACAGATGGGGTAATGGTGCTGATGTTCTGGCTAAAACTTTCACCTGCAATTTTAAAGGTTGCTTTTGTATGGAAGTAATCTAACATAGCATGGATACCAAATCTGCTAGCCACATTAAACTGAACGTTTGTGCCAAGGCTGTAGGCAAAGCCTCCGTTACTGTTTATAGTTACACCTGCGTTTTTATGTACCGGGAGCTGAGCGACAGAGAAGCCAAACATAGGCCTGAAATCCAGCTCTACTTTTTCAGAAAGAGGTATAGCCACCATCGGACCAATCAGCATTCCACCATACGCCCAAGGCTTGTAATTATTGTCAACTATGTTATTTACTTTTAATACATTAGCTCCGCTAAAATATTTTCCTGCTATACCTACTTTATCAGAAAACCGGTAGCCAAAATTTATCAAGTTTATGTGCAAACCACCACCTGCGCCCCCATCAGATTCTTTTGGGTCAGGTGAACTGAATTCCCCTACTGGTATCGGAGCCCCTAAAGAGATCCCGATAAATCCTTTTCTACGGTCATCGCTCTGAGCAAAGGCTGTGGTGGTGCCTGCTGTCAAAAGCACTGCTGCGATTATCTTTTTCATTTGGTGGGTGTGTTTGTTATTATAAATAAAAAATGTGCAAAATGCTGGCAATATTACTGATTTAAGGCTTACCAGCCAATGATTTCTGTTTTTAAGCAAAAATAAAGGGCCCGAAAGCCCTTTATGTGTATTCCTGCAGAAGCCCTACTTTATCTCCTCGAACCCGCAATAACCGTGTAGCACTTTTGGTAGCTTTATACCATCTGCAGTCTGGTTATTTTCTAAAAGCGCGGCTACAATACGTGGCAGGGCAAGTGCGCTGCCATTAAGGGTGTGTAATAATTCAGGTTTGCTGGTTTGGTCTTTTTTATAGCGCAATTTTAAGCGGTTTGCCTGGTACGTTTCGAAGTTAGAGCACGAGCTTACTTCCAGCCAGCGTTTTTGTGCGGCGGAGTACACTTCCATGTCGTAGGTTAGGGCCGAGGTCATGCTCATATCGCCGCCGCAAAGGCGCAGCACGCGGTAGGGCAGCTCGAGTTGCTGCAGCAACCCTTCTATGTGCGCGCGCATTTCTTCCAGCGTTTCGTAACTTTTTTCCGCCGTTTGTATCTGCACAATTTCTACTTTATCGAACTGGTGCAGGCGGTTTAGGCCGCGCACATCTGCTCCCCACGATCCGGCTTCGCGGCGGAAGCAAGGCGTGTAACCGGCATTCTTAATTGGCAGCTGCGCCGGGTCTATAATTTCGTCGCGATACAGGTTAGTAATAGGTACTTCGGCTGTAGGAATTAAATACAGGTTATCGGCAGTGGCATGGTACATCTGGCCGTCTTTATCGGGCAACTGGCCGGTGCCGTAGCCCGATGCTTCGTTTACCAATATTGGCGGCTGCATTTCGTGGTAGCCGGCTTCTGCTGCTTTGTCTAAAAAGAAATTTATAAGCGCGCGCTGCAACCTGGCGCCTTTGCCTTTATAAACCGGAAAACCGGCGCCGGTTATTTTATTGCCCAGCTCAAAATCTATAATATCGTATTTCTTTATTAGCTCCCAGTGCGGCAGGGCATCGGCGGCAAGCTCAGGTATTTGGCCGTTCTCCAGCACTACTTCGTTGTCGTCGGGCGTGCGGCCTTCGGGCACAGAGCTGTGCGGCAGGTTAGGCAGTTTTACCAGCGCGTTTTGTAGCTCGGCATCCAGGTTTTCTACCTGTTCGCCAAGGGTTTTTGCCTGTTGTTTAAGGTCGGTGGTTTGGGCTTTTAGCTGCTCTGCCTGCTCGCGCTGTCCCGATTTCATCAGGTTGCCTATTTCTTTGGCCAGGCTGTTGCTTTTCTGCAAAACCTCTTCGTGCTGTTGCATTACAGAGCGGCGTTGGGCATCCAGCTGCAAAATAGTTTCTACTTCGGTGCCAGCATTTTTGTAATGTTTTTTGGTGAGGCCCTCTATTACAAGGTCTTTTTGTTCGCGGAGTACCGAAAGCTGAAGCATATAGAATTGTGCGGAATTTTATGAACTAAAGAGCAAAGGTAGCAACAAGAAGCGTTCCGCAATAAATCTACCTTAATTTAGTTATAAGCGTGCAATTTTTTGGTAACCAGGTTTATAAATGCCATATAGATTTTTTTCTGACGATTTTATGCCGCGACACCCGGAAAAATGCCCCTCGAAGGTAGTTTTAATCGTGAAAAACAGGGCCTGGAGCTATATCTGGGCTTTATGGAAATAAAATGTTGGCGAAAAGTGTAACTTTTTATCATTCTTCTGCATATACAGTTGGTAAATAGCACAGTTTCCCCTAACATTGCAGTACGAAACCGTTTGAACGTCCTGTTCCGGGAAACTTTCCAATCTGAATTTTTCAGTTTTTCTTTAGATTCCAACCAAAACATTTTAAGTACAGTTAAGCTGTATCTGCAATTTTGCAGTAATCTTACATTTTATGTATACAATTCAAGAGTTGAAAGAGAGG
>JAFADQ010000195.1 GCA_023424725.1 Bacteroidota bacterium | reverse complement strand
CTGCACCACCAGGCCGATCTGTACATGACCCGCGCCGTAGAAATTTACCCCGACCTGCGCGACGCTCAACGTAACTTAGGTCTGGTAAATATCAACCTCAAGAACTTCGAGAAAGCGGCATTACATCTGCAAAATGCCCTGCGGATGTCCGATACTTTAAAGCTGGCCAACTTCTACACCGGCCTGGCGAAAGAATTTACAGGCAAACCAGAGGAGGCCATCGCTTTTTACGACAAAGAACTACAACTGAGCCCCAGCCACGCACAGACCTACCACTACAAAGGCACCGCCTACTACAAGCTGTCTGAGAAGCCCGAAAACCAGGCCATGGCAGCCCAATACGCCGATCTGTCTATCCAAAACCTCACCCGCGCCATACAGCTCGACCCAAAAAATGCCGAAAGCTATTTCCAGCTGGGCTTCGCGTATGGCAAAAAAGGCAACTTCGCGGCAGCAGTGCAAAGCCTGGAGCAGGGCATCGCGCTGCAACCAAACAATGCGCAGGCGCTGCTGTACCTCGGCATTGGCAACGGAATTCTGGGCAACCCCGACAAGGCAATCGATTACCTGAAAAAGTGCATCGAAATAGAACCAAAATTAGCGGAGGCTTACAAAAACCTGGCCTACGCTTTGCGCGAGAAAGGCCGCTACCAGGAGGCAGTGCAATACCTGCAGCAGGGTTTACAGCATAATCCGGAAGATGAGGCGCTGAAACAATTACTGGCGCAGATGCAGGCGATGGGAGGATGATTTTAGAGATGAATGGAGGAATGGTTGAGTGGATGAATGGATAAAATTAGGAGCCTGCGGCAGATTAAATTGACCCCTCATTGCCTGCGGCATTTCTCCCAAAGGAAGAAAAGAGTTCGTAGCTTTGTTAAACTATTGTAGGAGATTGATAGCGACCTACCGTTGCCTCTTCTCTCCTCTCGGGAGAGATGCCCTTTAGGGCAGAGAGGGGCAAAAACAAGCCTGCAAAGCAACAACTTCATCTGCACATCTGAAACCTGCACATTTGCACATTTTCTTGCAACCTTCCGCCCCTTCACTCTGTTCTATATTATCTGCGCGGCGGCCATAAATTTGCCCCTCGCAGCCTTCAATAAATAATTTTAGCGAAAGCTCTTTAAATGACCTATACCGTAACCGCGCCCGCACCTGCCGATGTAGATCTCTACGATCCTCGTCAGTTTATCATCATCAAAAATGCGCGCGTAAATAACCTGCAGAACCTGAGCGTGGCCATTCCCCGGAACCAGTTGGTGGTGGTAACCGGCTTGTCGGGTTCGGGCAAAAGTTCACTTGCCTTTAACACCTTGTATGCCGAGGGGCAGCGCATGTACGTAGAGAGCTTGAGCTCGTATGCGCGGCAGTTTTTGGGCCGCATTGACAAGCCCGATGTGGATTACATTAAAGGCATCAGTCCGGCCATCGCGATAGAGCAAAAGGTGAACACCCGCAATGTGCGTTCTACCGTAGGCACCAGCACCGAAATTTACGATTACCTGAAACTACTCTTCGCCCGCATCGGCCGCACTATTTCGCCCATCAGCGGGCAGGAAGTGCGCAAAGATTCGGTGAGCGATGTAGTAGATTACCTGTTCACGCTGCCTGAAGATTCTAAAGTGATGATTTTGGCGCCGCTGCAACTGGAGCCTAAGCGCCCGCTGGCCAAAGAGCTCGATTTGTTATTGCAGAAAGGCTACTCACGGATTTTTGTTGATGGCGAAACCCTGTTTATAGAAGATGTCCTCCAGGAAGAAAAACCGAAACTAAAAGGCGATATCTACATCCTGATAGACCGTGCGGTGATAAAGCCTGGCGATGAAGATTTGCAGTTCCGCTTGTCGGATTCGGTGCAGACGGCATTTTTTGAGGGGCATGGTACTTGTTTGGTCACCTCACCCCCCAACCCCCTCTCCACAGGAGAGGGGGAGGTGTCAGAACCTAAAGGTTCTGACGAGGTAGGCAGCGCTGGCACCCCTCTCCTGGGGAGAGGGGCCGGGGGTGAGGTTTTTCGCACCTTCTCCGACCGGTTCGAGCTCGATGGAATGGTGTTTGAAGAACCCTCTGCAAATTTCTTTTCCTTCAATAACCCTTACGGCGCGTGCCAACGCTGCGAGGGCTTTGGTAAGATTCTGGGCATAGATCCGGATCTGGTAATTCCGGACAAAACCTTAACCATTTACGAAGGTGCCATCGCGCCGTGGCGCACCGAGAAAATGAGCGAGTGGGCCAAGCCGCTGCTCAAAAACGGCATCCGCTTCGATTTTCCGATTCACCGGCCGTATAACGAGCTCTCTCAGGAACAACAGGAGCTGCTCTGGACCGGCAACAAGTTTTTTAAGGGGCTGAACGATTTCTTCGAGCACATAGAAACCCAGCTCCACAAGATACAATACCGCGTAATGCTGAGCCGCTACCGTGGCCGCACCGATTGCCCCGATTGCCGCGGCACCCGCCTCCGTAAAGATGCCAGCTACGTAAAGGTTGGCGGCAAGAGCATTACCGATCTGGTGCTGCTGCCCATAACCAAAGTGCTGAATTTCTTCGCGGAACTTGAGCTGGATGCACACGATGCCAAAGTAGCCGAGCGCCTGAAAACCGAGATCACCAACCGCCTGAGTTATTTAGAACGTGTGGGTCTTGGTTACTTAACATTAAACCGTCTTTCCGCAACCTTATCGGGTGGCGAATCGCAGCGCATAAACCTGGCTACCTCGCTTGGCAGCGCGCTGGTGGGCTCTATGTATATTCTGGACGAACCGAGCATTGGCCTGCACCCGCGCGATGGGCAAAAGCTGATTGGCGTGCTCCGTTCGCTGCAAAAGCTGGGCAACTCGGTAATTGTTGTAGAGCACGACGAAGACCTGATGAAGGAAGCCGACCAGATTCTTGACATCGGCCCGGAAGCAGGTTCGGGCGGCGGTAACCTGATGTTCCAGGGCACATATCCCGAAATTCTGGAAAACGAAACCACCTACACCGGCCAGTACCTGAGCGGCAAAATGGAAGTGCCCGTACCTGCGAGCCGCAGAAAATGGCACAACACGATAGAAGTGATCGGCGCACGCGAAAACAACCTCAAAAACCTGACGGTGAAGTTCCCGCTGGGCGTAATGACGGTGGTAACAGGCGTGTCAGGATCGGGAAAATCTACCCTTATAAAGCGCATTTTGTACCCGGCCTTGCAGAAGCATTTTGGCGGCGCTGCCTCTGAAACCACCGGCAAGTTCGACCGCATTGCCGGCTCGCTGAATAAGCTAACGCAGGTGGAGTTTGTAGACCAGAACCCGATCGGGAAATCGAGCCGCTCTAACCCGGTAACGTACGTGAAAGCCTACGATGCCATCCGGACCTTGTACGCCGACCAGCCGCTGGCAAAAGCCCGTGGTTTTAAGCCGTCGCACTTCTCGTTTAACATAGAAGGCGGACGCTGCGAAGTGTGCCAGGGCGAAGGCGCCGTGAAGATAGAGATGCAGTTTATGGCCGATATTTGGCTGACCTGCGAAAGCTGCAAAGGCAAGAAGTTTAAGCAGGATATTCTGGACGTTGAGTACAAAGGCAAGAACATTTACGAGGTGCTCGACATGACCGTGGCCGACTCCATCGGGTTCTTTGCCGAGCAAACCAAAGTTGCCGACAAACTGCAGCCACTCGACCAGGTAGGGCTTGGCTACATCCGCCTCGGCCAGAGCTCCGACACGCTAAGCGGGGGAGAGGCGCAACGGGTAAAGCTGGCCTCGTTCCTGAGCAAAAGCTCCGGCATCGGCGCCAACGACCACATCCTGTTCATCTTCGACGAGCCCAGCACCGGCCTGCACTTCCACGACATCAACAAGCTCATGACGGCCCTCAACGCCCTCATCGAGCAGGGCCACTCCGTCCTCATCATCGAACACAACCTCGACATCATTAAGTGCGCCGACTGGCTCATTGACCTCGGCCCCGAAGGCGGCGACAAAGGCGGCGAACTCTTATTCGAAGGCACTCCCGAAGAGATGGTGAAGCTGGAAGGCAACTACACCGCCGAATTCCTGAAAGGCAAGCTGTAGGGGTTGATTTTTAGGGTATGAGAAAGGAAACGGCCGCTCTGGAAGGAGCGGCCTTTTTTTATGATGTTAGGCAACCCATAGCCCACGGTTTTAACCGTGGGTAAAAATCAGGTAGCGCCTCCTAATGGTTTTAACCATTTACAAATCAATACTTAGTTGTTAAACCGTTAAAACGGTTCGTATTAGCACCTCTTATTTTACCCACGGTTAAAACCGTGGGCTATGGTTGGTCTTTATTGGTAATGGTTTGCCATCACCTTTTCAATTGGCGCATGGTAGTGACAATTCGAATCAACTAAACCCCGCCTAAATTTAGCCGTTTTTACCTGAAAGCAAAACCGGTAAATTATGGCGCATTCGTTCAATAAAATGTGGATACATGCTATTTGGGCAACTAAAGACCGGTTGCCGCTGATTTCTGGTAAACACGAAAGGCAGGTTTATGATTTTATAAATCGGCAATTCAGAGAGTTAAATTGCCCAGTGAGGATTATTAATGGAATGCCAGACCATGTGCATTGTTTGTTCCTATTGAATCAGCAGAAATCGATAGCCGAGGTTATCAAACAGGCAAAAGGGAGTAGCTCGCATTTTATAAATCAGCAGGATATTGTTAGGGATAAATTTGCCTGGCAAACAGGTTATGCTGCTTTTTCGGTGAGCGAGTCTGTGTTAGAAAAGGTGTTTGTTTACATTCAGAATCAGAAAGAGCATCATAAACAAAGAACATTCGCGCAGGAGTACGAAGAGTTTTTGGCGCTGCATGGTTTGAGCTAAAATTGGGAAATGGTTGAAACCATTTAGAAGATTATTTGTCATTTCATCCCACGGTTAAAACCGTGGGCTATGGTTACCGGCTATTCCCCAAACTCCATGCTATACAAATCAAACCCCGTGGCCCAGTAATCTTTCACAATTTCTTTGAGTTCGAAACCCTGTTTCTGGTAAAAACGGTAGGCAACCTGCGATGTGCGGACAACGATTTGTTCTACGCCAGGCAGTTTTTTTATTTCATTAATTCTGAATTCGGTTAGGGCTTTGCCAAGGCCTTTCCCCTGAAAATCAGGATGAAAAAGATCCCAGGAAATGTGGGCGCGTTTGCCTTTGTTTTGCAGGTTAAATCCGCCGGAGCCTGCTATTATTCCGGCTTCTTCTACCACAAAATACTGATCGGCCTGGTGCTTAAGATAGGTAATAAAATCCTGCTCTTCTTCTGGTGCGAAAAAGCCGGGTGTATTTAATCTCAGAATTGTGACCAGCGCATTTTTATCGGCAGGTTGGTATGGTCTGATCATCAATAATTTGGCTGAGGTGCACTGATTTTTGCCCTCTACAGCCTGCTATTTTTCGGTTACGAATTTGGCGGCTGCTTTGGCAAATTTTGGCCATTGCTGGTTATGTTCGTAAGGTACCTGCACCCATTCTTTCATGGGGTGGTCTTTACCCGAGGGGTCGAAAAGTTTAGCGCCTTCCAGCTTCATGGCTTTTTCGTGCGCATCGCCCGAAAGTTTAAATACCATCTCGTTCTGGAAAAACGCCAGAAATGCTTTGCGGTTTATCTTAAAGCAAGGTTTGCCAAACAGCTGGCTTTGCTCGGTATCTTTTATGTTTTGCCCGATAGAGGTAAATAGTTCTTCTTCCTGAGTCATGGCGCAAGATACTAAACCCCGAACTGATTTAAGTGATGATCGAGGTGTTTATAGAGCATATTATTCCATTCGGGCACCGAGAGGCGGCCAAAAGAGGGATAATCGCGCTGGTCGAAATAGGGCGCGCCAAGGCTTTGGGTTTTGGTAATGTAGGCAATAAGGCGGTTCTTTTCTTCTTCAAAGTTCTTGCTATCTGTTACTTTAAATTGCGGCGAGGTAAGGCTGTTTCTGGGGTAGGGCGCCTCGTTTACCACTTTATTTTTAACGAAAGCCTTTAGCAGCAGCCTTAGCAACGGGTTTGGTTTTTTGTGTTTGTTCTCAAATATCATTTCGTAGCTAACATTGCAGTGCGCCAGCATTTGGGCCACGTTCATTTTGCCCCAAAGCGGTTTTGTTTGCGGGGTTAAACGGTTTATCCGGTCTATAATTTCCTGCGAATCGGAGAGGCTGAATACGTTTTTTCATGTGGTGGATAAATTGCTGGCGATCAGGTTTTTGCTAAAATACTGCTTGGCGGTTTAATCGTTAATACGGGTTGGCAAAAGCTTAAGTGGGTACCAATCGGCTTTATTTTACCGGTATATAGTGCTTTTTACCCTGCATCGGCCGTTTTTTTGGGCACCGCAGGGTAAAATAATTGCAAATAATAGTGTTGGTTAAAAGAATAGCCAGTAAATCCGGCTACAGTTCATTCCTCCGGTAACCTTTCTGTTTCGGCACTTAAAAGAAACTTAACACAGATTCTAATTACTGAAGAGGGAATTTTATAGAGCCCGCCGCCGGTTTAGTTACCGGCACTACCAGACTGCCGCTTCAGAAAAATTGCATGTAAAATGGCGTTGCGAAGTAAAAATTCTGATGCCGGTAACTAATTTTTTGGTCCGGCTTCTGATTCAGGAAAAATGATGAACGGGATGGAGCCTTCGTAAATAAAATCGTTGATGAGAAACTTACGAAAAAGCTGGTCTGTGATGGTGCGTGGGCCTTCCTGAACGGCCAGCGTGGCGCCGGGCCATTGTTTTACATAGGTTTTAATTTCGGTAAGCGTGTCGCTGCTCTGGAAAACCGCCATCGTACACGGCAAAATGCTTTCGGTTTTTGCTTTAATAGCCGATAAATAATTTTCTGTTTCCTGGCGGCTTTCTGTTTTTTCGGTTACCGCAATTAGCTCTACCTCTTTAATAATGCCCGCAAATGTGCGGCAAAAGTTAAGAAATGCCTTTTCGTTAAGCGGATATTTATAATGCGTGGCCACGATAAGCGAATCTGATGGCTGGCTCCCGGCTTTTAGCGGCACCGAAATATGTGTATAATTAAGAGCTTCCATAAGCTCTACGGTGGTGCTGCCAAACAATAGCTTTTTTATAAATCCTTTTCCTTTTAAACCGGTAACTATAAAATCGTTATGGTTTTGGCCAAGCAGTTCGGGCAGGTAATCTGGCAGGTGCCGCTCGGTTACATGATAGGTAATGCCGGTAGGGCCGGACAATGTTTTCCGGGCAAGCTGCTGCAGTTTTGCCAGCGCGGCGTTTTTATCTTCTGTTGCTAAATGCTCCTTGGTGCCGGCATCGGCAAATGCGGGAGAAAGCGCCGCTACCTGGTGTACCACCAAAATCTGCGCATTGGAGGCGCGGCTCCAACTTTCGGCAAACGTTAGCAA
>JAFADQ010000173.1 GCA_023424725.1 Bacteroidota bacterium | reverse complement strand
GTGCACCACGGCATGACAAAAGTAGTGCAACCCGGCCAGGAAAATTACGTGCACTATTATACTGTAGAAATGAAAGTGCCCGATGAGCTTTTTGTCAACTTTCCGCGGCTCGATTTTGTTAAGTGTGATGTAGAGGGGTACGAGCACCTGGTGTTCAGCAATATGGTACAGACTTTGCGCAAGTTTAAACCGTTGATCCAAACCGAGCTTAACGGCGCCGAAAACCGCCAAAAAGTGTACGATTTGCTTACCGGCTTAGGCTACAAGGCCCATATTTTAGGCCACGGCAGCACAATGGTGCCAGTTTTGGCAGACAAAGTAACCTCTGCGCCAGAAAGCGACTTTTACTTTTTACCCTGACCTGACATGAAATTTATATTAATAACCTTCCTTATTCTTATTCTGCTTCGCTGGGTGGCGCCCTTCCTTATCCGGTGGATGATACGGCTCTTTATCGGAAAGCAGATGCGCAAAGCGGCCTCGCAGTTTGGCGGCGGTTTTGGCGGCCAATCGCCGTTTGGCAATATGCAGAACCCCAACCCGCGCCAGCAAAAGAAAGCCCCCAACAGCAACCTGAATATCGATTACATTCCCGAAGACAAAAAGGAGCGAAAAGATTTCAGGGGCGGCGATTATGTGGAGTATGAGGAAGTGAAGTAGTTGTGCTGATTTGTTAATGTGCAGATTATAGATATGCAAATGTGCAAATGAATGAACAGGGCTTTAACTTGTCCAAATCATATTTATCAATTACCAAAGATTTAACAGGTGAATTAATTTTCACATCCTAATCTACAAATCTGCAATCTGCACATTTATAATCTGCAATCTGCATATCTAATAATCTGCACATCTAAAATGCCCTCCCTAAATTCCATTTCTATTCACCTCGATGCCGTTGGCGAAGTGCAGTATACGCGCAGCGCCCGGGCACGCCGCATTACCATTTATGTGCGCCCCGAAAAAGGAATTAAGGTGGTAATTCCGAACCGGGTACCTTTAGAAAAAGCCGAGGAGTTTGTACAGCAAAAGCTAAGCTGGATAATCGCGCAAAAAGAAAAATGGACCCAGCAAGGGCCAAAAAGCAAGGTGTATACGGCCAACGAAGAGCGCTGTACCAAAAAACACAGCTTAATTTTAGAACCTCACGCCGCGCCAACTATTACCTTACGTGTTGGCCTGGGTAAAATTAAAGTACAGTTTCCGGAGCACCGCCCTGTAACCGACGAGCAGGTGCAGCAAATGATACGGAAAGGGGTAGAAGAAGCCCTGCGCCGCGAAGCCAAAGAATACCTGCCGCAACGCTTGCTGCAACTGGCAAAAACACATGGGCTGCAGTACAACAACGTTACCATAAAAAACACCCGCACCCGCTGGGGAAGCTGCTCGTCTACCAACAACATTAACCTGAGTTTGCACCTGATGCGCCTGCCCGACGAGCTCTGCGATTATGTACTGCTGCACGAACTGGCCCACACCATAGAGAAAAACCACGGCCCCGGCTTCTGGAAATTGCTGGATAAGCTTTGCGGCGATGCCCGCGGGTTAGATAAGCAGTTGAAGAACTACCGGATCTCGGTTTTTTGATTTTCAACAAACGTCTTCTATCAAAAAAAACCAGGCTGGAGCCTGGCGGTCCGGATCGCCAGGCTCCAGCCTGGTTTTGCTTTAGATAACCTGCAAGGGCCAAAAACCGGGTTAATTGCCACCAAAATCCATTCTAAGAGCACATCGACTAACGTAAAGTCGCAGCACAGGAGTTACAAGTATGCTGTCATTGCGAGGCACGAAGCAATCTGGTGAATAGCGGGCTGATTGGATTAAACACAACGGCCAACACCCACTGTACTTCAAACAAAAGAAGCTCTGCGGTGCCTTTAACCAGATTGCCGCGCTATCGCTCGCAATGACAACATGGATGGAGCGGTGTAAACAACTAAATCTGCTTTCGTAAACTATTTTCCGTGTTCTCTACCTTCACAAACAACCTGCAAAGGCCAAATAATAAGGCAACAGGTTCCAATTTCCGGTTTGTGAAGACATACATAAACCCAGGCGAGTGAGTTGAGCTGAGAGAGGCAAAATTTACTGCATCAAACCTAATAGAAAAAAACCGGGGCTGCTTCTTTTCAGAAACAGCCCCGGATTTGCTTGTTTTGTTACGTTATGGCTTATGCCGCGGCTTGCAGGCCGGGCGCGGTGTTGGCAACAAACCGTATTAAATCGCCCATGGTTTCTACAGGCACTTCGTCTGGAATGTTTATCTGGTAATGCTCTTCCAGCACCAGTATCACATCTACCACGTCTTTAATATCGAAATCGAGTTTGCGATACAAATTGGTTTTAGGGGTGAGCCTGCTGGCCGGGATGTGCTTAGCCTCACTGATGAGCTGGGCTATCTGGCGTGTGAGGGTGAGCGGTGTGGTACTCATACAGATAAAATAAAAAAAGTAATACTAATAATATCAGGCATTTACCAGCTCGTGCTCGTCTTCTTCGTGCACCTGGCTGTGCCTGGTTCTCTTCAGGATTTTAATGCGGAGGCGCTCATTAATAAGATACATTACGGGCAGCACCAGCAGTGTAATAAAC
>JAFADQ010000415.1 GCA_023424725.1 Bacteroidota bacterium | reverse complement strand
ATAATATTTCGAAAACCTTACAGGTCTGTTTCCGCAACAAAATTTCTGCAATTCAAACTGTTTAGGTAAGTTTACAGTCGCATGAAAAGAATTCCGCTCCATACACAAATATTAATTGGCTTGGCTTTAGGCCTTGTTGTCGGACTTGCTGTTGTAAAAACCGGCGCCCCGCAATACCTTGTTACCGATTATCTGAAACCGATAGGCGAAATTTTTGTGCGCGCCCTGAAAATGATCGCGGTGCCGCTCGTGTTCGCTTCTTTAATTGTGGGCGTTGCCAACCTGGGCGATGTGTCTAAATTGTCGCGCATTGGCGGTAAAACCATTGGCATGTACCTGGTAACCACCATTTTGGCCATCAGCATCGGGTTATTATTGGTAAATGTGATAAAGCCCGGCGAAAGCCTTCCGCAGGCCACCCGCGATAATTTAATGTCGCTCTACAACTCGTCGGCAGGCTCTAAATCCGAAGCGGCGGCGCAACTGAAAGAACAAAGTCCGCTGCAGCCGTTTGTAGACATGGTTCCCGAAAACGTATTTCAGGCCGCCGCCAACAACAGCAGCATGCTGCAGGTAGTGTTTTTTGCCGTGATAATGGGCATCGCGGTGCTATCGGTTCCCAAAGCCAAAGCCACACCGGTAGTTGCGTTTTTCGATGGGCTTAACGACATCATTATCAAGCTGGTAGAGTACATTATGCTGATCGCCCCGTATGGCGTATTCGCGTTAATGGCCTCGCTGATAGTAGAAATTGCCGGCAACGATCCGGATTCGGCGGTTAGTTTGCTGCTTGCCCTGCTAAATTACAGTTTGGTAGTGCTGGGCGGCCTGGCTACCATTCTTTTTATTATGTATCCTTTGGTGCTTAAAATCTTCACGAAAATAAGTTTCCGCGATTTTTTCAGAGCCATTCGCCCCGCGCAATTACTTGCTTTTAGTACCAGCTCCAGCTCGGCCACGCTGCCTGTAACCATGAAACAGCTGGAAGACGAAGTGGGCGTTTCGGAAGAGATAAGCAGCTTTGTTTTACCGCTTGGCGCCACCGTAAACATGAACGGAACCAGCCTTTACCAGGCCGTAGCAGCAGTTTTTATCGCACAGGCGCTTGGCTTCGATCTTACTTTCAGCCAGCAGTTTATGATCGTGGTTACAGCTACACTTGCTTCTATCGGCAGCGCCGGAGTTCCCGGGGCCGGATTGATAATGCTTGTAATCGTGCTGGAAACTATTAACGTGCCGGCTGCCGGAATTGCCCTAATTATTGCTCCCGACAGGCTGCTGGATATGTTTAGAACAGTGGTGAACGTAACCGGCGACGCCGTGGTGTGCGCCGCGGTAGCGAGTACAGAAGGCGAGCTCCCGAATGGCGCAGAACCCAGATTGGCTTTGTTAGTAGAAGATCCTGCAGATGCAGGAAACCCGGACGGGAGGGTGTAAAGGTTAACGTTTGGTTGGCACTTGGGGCAATGTCCAAAGCTTTGTAGAAAAGCCCTTCAGGCTAAAAAAGCTGCATCAGGCTGAAGGCCTGCAACTTCAAAGCTTGGGGCATCGCCCCAAGTTCAAACCCAGGAACTACCACAAACTTCCCTGTTCTATTTCCGGCTCTGCATTTTTGCTTGCTTCCCAGCCAATAAGCGCCAGCTTGCGCGAATTGCCCCAACGGTAATCGCCGAAACCGCCTGCTTTTCTTATAACTCTGTGGCACGGAATTAAGTAGCCAACCGGGTTTTGGCCAATGGCCGTGCCAACCGCGCGCACTGCTTTCGGCATTCCTATGGCTTCGGCAATGTGGCTGTAGGTTACCAAACCGCCTTCCGGAATTCGCAGCAGCGCTTCCCAAACTTTAAGCTGAAATGGTGTGCCCTTCAACCATAACCTTACACCTTTGCCAGGGCTGCGAGGGCCAAAAATAAGGCCGGCAAAGGGCAATGTAAACTTTGCATTTTCTTTAATATCGGCCAGCGGCCATTCTGCTTTCAGTTCTTGTATTTGATCTGCGGGAATATTGGTAAAAGCCAGTTTGCATAATCCGCGTTTGGTTGCCGCAATCAGGGCCTGCCCAAAAGGTGTAGCATGAATGCCGTAGTGTATGAGTAGGTTTTGGCCGGAAGCTTTGTATTCGCCGGGCGTAATTCCTTCAAATCTCACAAACAAATCGTGCAGGCGGCTGGTGGCAGAAAGTCCGGCTTCTTCAGAAACAACGGCCAGCGATTTGGCCTGTAGCAGCCGTTTTTTTGCATGCCGCAGGGTAATAAACTGCAGGTATTTTTTGGGGCTTACGCCAGCCCATTCGGCAAATAACCGTTGGAAATGAATGGGGCTTCCACTGATGTGTTCTGCCAACTCATTAAGCGAAACCTGCTTTGGCAATTGGCTGTGCAGGTAGGTAATCGCTTTTTCTATTTGCTGGTAATGGTGGGCTGCCTGGTTCATTTTTACTGCTGATATCAGGAAACGGAATTGAAAAAATGAAAACCGCCGCGCAACCCGATTCTTGCTGATTTAAGCAAGGTTTAAGCCATCATCAGCATACAAAACATTTACTTTTTCGCGGGCTTTATACAACCGTACGGGCAATGTTTGCAGCCGTTTTTGCAGCAAAAACCGCGGCGGCGCAAATACTGCTCGGTAAGCACCATAAGCCCTTGCTCGTTAAAATAATAATCGCCCGGAAGTAGTGGAATTTGCTTTGCCAAAGAGTGTAAACTTTATCTGTTGCAAAGATACAAAGCTCTTTGGCAGCGCCTCTACCCTCATAGCCCGCCGATTTCTACTTTATTCAACCCAAATTATCTACTTTTGCGTATCTACATCTACAATAAAATTTTAAAGTGATAGCCATGCAGAATACCTCAACCCTTACCACGCAGCAAGCCATAGAGCTGGAAGATAAATACGGAGCGCACAATTACCATCCTATTCCGGTGGTGCTCACCAAAGGCGAGGGCGCGTTTTTGTGGGATGTGGAAGGCAAACGCTATTACGATTTTTTATCGGCTTACAGCGCTGTAAACCAGGGCCACTGCCACCCGCGCATTATTAATGCCATGACCGAGCAAGCCCAGAGATTAACCCTTACTTCACGCGCTTTTTACAACGATAAATTAGGCGAGTGCGAGCGCTATTTGTGCGAAACCTTTGGTTACGACAAAGCCCTGATGATGAATTCGGGCGCCGAAGCCGTAGAAACTGCGCTTAAACTGGCCCGCAAATGGGGCTATCAGCAAAAAGGCATCGCACCTAACGAAGCCGAGGTAATTGTAGTAGAGAAAAACTTTCATGGCCGCACTACTACCATTATTTCTTTCAGCACCGACCCCGATTCTACCAAAGGCTTCGGCCCGTTTACGCCCGGGTTTAAAGTTATTGCCTACGATAACCTGGACGATTTGGAAGAGGCGCTCCAAAACCCGAAAGTGTGCGCGTTTATGGTAGAGCCCATACAAGGCGAGGCCGGCGTGGTAGTGCCATCTGAAGGATACCTGCAGGCAGCAAAAATGCTGTGCGCAAAGCATAACGTATTGTTTATTGCCGACGAAATTCAAACCGGAATTGCCCGCACCGGCCGCATGCTTGCCTGCGACCACGAAGAAGTTAAGCCCGATGTATTAATTCTGGGCAAAGCCCTATCCGGCGGCGCCATGCCGGTATCTGTAGTAATGGCCGACGATGCCGTAATGCTGTGTAT
>JAFADQ010000134.1 GCA_023424725.1 Bacteroidota bacterium | reverse complement strand
TCCATATCTATGCCCAGGCCGTTGTCTTCTACGCTTAGCAGCATGTAGTCGCGCACGCGTTTGGATTTAATTTTTACCTTAGGCGGGTTGCCCGAGCGGCTGTATTTTATGGCGTTGGTAACCAGGTTATACACAATGCTCTGGAAGTTTTTGCGCGAAAATTTAATAACCGGGCTATTTTCTATATCGAGCTCTATGGTGGCGTTGTTTTGCGTAATATACTGGTCAAGGCCTGATAACACATCGTCTATCAGCTCTTTGCAATCTATGTCTTCTTCGGCGCCGGCAAAATTTTTCTGTACTTTGGTAATTTCCGTCAGGTCCAGCAAAGTAGATTTAAACCGCGCTACAGATTTGCCTATCATGTTGGTTATCTGCCGGATGTCTTCTTTAGAGCTTCCATCGTCCAGAATTTCGTCCAGCGCATCTACCAGGCCTTCTATGTTCAGCACGGGGCTTTTAAGGTCGTGCGAGGCGGTGTAAATAAAGGTGTCCAGATCGTTGTTGATCTTGATAAGCTCTTTGTTTTTATCTGATAACTCTTCTTTGGCTTTGGCCAGTTTTTCCAGCTCTTTCTGCTCAGAGAGGTTGGTAACGATCATGCCGAGCAGTTCCTGGTCTTTATCAACAATTGTATTAAGCGACAGGTAAACATGCAATTGCGAACTGGCGAACGGGGCCAGAATAAACTCGCCTTTTATTTGGCCGCCCCAGCCTTCGGCCAGCATATCTTCAAACCGGTCGCGTTCTTCTAAAGGCAAAAACCGCGTAAACGAGCTGCCTATAACTTCGTGCAGCGGCAGGTTTACAATTTTTGCGAACTGCGAATTACTAAATAAAATTAAGCCCTGATGATTAAGAGTTACCGCGCCTTCGCTCATGCTCTCTACAAGAACGCGGTAGGTTTGCTCGGCGCCTTCCAGTGTAAAAATGCGGGTTTCGCCGCCTTCTTTTACCGCCAAAGCATCTACAGAACCAGTACGAATAGCTTCTATAACATCTTCGGCAACCTGCAACTGGTACCGCACATTTTCCAACTCTTTCAGCAAGCTGTCTACTGAACGCTCAGGGTGGTTTTGGCTCATTTTATTATAATTCGAGCAAATCGAGGCCTTTTAATACTTTATTCGTGTCAGACATATCGCCTATAAGCAAGCGCCGCGCACCGGGGAACATACGTATCAGCATGGGTACGGCTACTACCTGCTCGGCAGCGGCAAGCTCGGGCTGCTGGTAAATATCTACTACTTCCAGCTTGTACCGGCCCGGCAAATACTCTTCGCAAATAGTTTTTATATTCTCTACTGCTTTTCTGGAGTTGGGGGTAAGCCCCGAAATATATAACCGAAGATGATACTCGCCACTCGCGGGCGCGGCAAGGTCAGGATCGGGGTTGGCAGAAATTTCGCTCATTTCACGATCGTTCTAATATCCAGCCCTACCAGCACTTTCTCCTGATCAGACAAATCGCCGATAATTTTACGCACCGGCAAAGGTACTTTTTTCACCAGCGTTGGTATGGCCACGATCTGATCGCCTTCGGCCAGTTGCGGGTTTACCAGCAGGTCTATTATCTCTATGGTATACTGCCCTTTAAGGTGTTCTTCGCAATATTTTTTCAGGTTAGCCAGGGCAGCAGCCGACTTTGGAGTTTGCCCGGCTACGTATAACCTTAGCTCAAACAGTTCTTTATTTTCTTGGGTCATACGGTTTTGCGCTTTGGTGGTATGCTGTTGCTTTTTGGCCGCTGTTAGCCTTGTTTTTGGTGCCTGCTGCTTACTTATTTTCCTTCGTTTTCTGATGCAGTTTCCGGGCGCTTCCTACCAGTACGTTTCCGCCGCTATCGGTTACTACGTCTATCAGGTTAAGGCCATCGTTAGAAATTATAAACTCGCGCACCCGGTTGGTATGGTGCATTCCTCTCGATTTCATTACGAACAAGCCGCGGTTGCGTTCGCCGTTAGCCTCTATGTCGCGCACCATAAGCCAGGTATCGGTAAGCGACGATATGCCCTCATCGTCCGGATCTACATCGTTAGTGGTTCTTATTTCAGACGTAAACATGGCCGTTATTCCCTGCGATTTCAGGAAATAAATTAACCTGGTAAGCATGGCCTTTACTTCGCGGCAATCGGCTACGGTGCGCAGGTTGGTAATAGGGTCTACAATTACAAGCGATGGTTTAAAATTAACAATGGCCTTGTGCATGGTAACCAGGTGCATTTCCAGGCCATGAATGGTGGGGCTTACGGCCTGCACCCGCAGCAAATCGTTTTTTACATGCTCCTCAAGGTTTAGGCCTATAGATGCCATGTTGCGCAACATCTGATCTTGCGATTCTTCGA
This sequence comes from Bacteroidota bacterium, assembly GCA_023424725.1. GTDB lineage: Bacteria > Bacteroidota > Bacteroidia > Cytophagales > Hymenobacteraceae > JAFADQ01. The sequence goes on along the minus strand of JAFADQ010000134.1, from coordinate 3,623 downwards.
AAGCGAAATACAAACAGCGCTTGCCTTCGCTACAGGTTTGGTTTGCAAAAAAGCTGGCGATGCTGGATTTGCCTGTTCCGGCGAAGCCCGAAACCAGAATGCAGCTGCCCTCAAAAAAGCCTCCGCTACCGAGCATTTCGTCTAATCGCGGCACTCCGCTCGATACCACGTTGCGGCTGGCAGCATATTTAAGCTCCAGCGAGGTAACCGGCAATACAGAAATCCCGTCATGGTCTATCAGAAATGGGTACTCGTTGGTGCCGTGCGTGGTGCCGCGGTATTTTACAATGCGCAGGCGGCGGGTGCTTACCTGGTCGTTTACGCGGTTATCGAGCAATATCACACAATCAGACACGTACTCTTCCAGCCCCTGGCGGGTTAGCTTGCCGTCGCCGCGCTCGCCGGTAATAATGGCTGTTACGCCTTTGTCTTTTAAAAACTGAAATAAGCGGCGCAGCTCGGCGCGCAAAACTGCCTGGTTGCTAAGGCCCGAAAACAAGGTTTCTATAGTATCCAGCACTACGCGCTTTGCCTTTATGGTATCTATGGCGTAGCCCAGCCGAATAAACAGACCTTCCAGATCGTACTGCCCGGTTTCTTCTATTTCGCTGCGCTCTACGCGCACATGGTCTATCCGCAGTTTGTTTTCTTCTAAAAGTTTTGGGAGGTTAAAGCCCAGCGAAGCCACGTTTTGGGCCAGCTCTTCTTTGCTTTCTTCAAAGGCCATAAATACGCCCGGTTCATCATATTCTACGATTCCGCGCACCAGAAACTCCATGGCCATCAGGGTTTTTCCGCAGCCGGCACTGCCACAGATCAGGGTGGGGCGGCCGGTTGGCAATCCGCCTCCCGTAATTTCGTCGAGGCCTTTTATGCCTGTGGGCGATTTGGGGAGTTGCGGCAAAATGTGGGGTTGCATACAGTATTACTCAAAAAAAACTTAAACGTCAGACATCTGCATAATTTTGCCGGCAAACGGCAGGGCAATTGCGCAACCATTCGCGTGGCAGAAATAGCCGGGGGCATCTATTATAAGATCATACCTGACTTTTAACAGAACCTGAATTTTGGATATTCAGTCTTTAAGCGGTAACCGAGGGGATTCTTACAATTCTGGTAACTTAGGCTTTATCAGTATCCTTATACCAAAGATAAGGAAAGGATGTTACCTGATAGAAAAATTTAGGCAACTTTTTTTTACTGATGCCGTTCTCAGGCGGTTTTTTAAAGACAAAACCAACCTGCGAAGCTTCTTTAAAGCTCCTCTCGCTTTATACAAGAGTTTGGGTTGAGGTTTGCTAGCTGATTTTTAGGCTACAATGCCCTGGTTTTGGCCTTTGCAGCTTTAAAAATGCTCCGCTCTGAAGAGCGGACCTGCTGGCGTAGCGCTGGTCTCCAGACCGGCGTCATAAGCAAGCCGGTCTTTATCATAAAAGAGCTAAAGCTGAATAAGCGATTACCTGCCAACTCGAAACCGCCAACTTTTACCCTGCAACACCCGGATTTTTGGCACTTGCAGCTTTAATAATACTTCGCTCTGGAGGGCGGAGCTACAGGTGTAGCGTTGGTAACAGGAACGGCCCCTGCCCTTCTTCCACTTGTAAACCAACATTTCTATACCAGCGAATACTGCCTTGCCCTACCCCTGGCTGTGCTTTTAGCGCGTTTGCACAGCTGCATTTTTTGTAGCGCATATTTCTACAATAAGCACCTGTATGCCGCCGCTTTTTCTGTTGTTATTACCAAAAATAGCGGTTATACTATCTTTCTGGGCAGGCAGAAATAAAATAATCCATCTTTTTTGTATCTTTATAAAAATTTGCCTTCTAATAAAGAATTAATATTTATGTTTCTTTTCGCTCCTTTCTTTTTATTGCTTTCGTGGCTGGCGCCTGCAAATTTGGCCCCCGCAGCCCCGCAGCGGGTAGACCCGTGCAGCGTTTACGGCGCCGTGTATTTCGAGAAAAGCCGCGGATTTTCTGATTTTACGATTTACATAGAGCAGGAAACCGGCATGGGCCAGCTTACCGTGTTTAAAGAAGACAACAAGCTCTTTGCCGACCAGGCCGGTTTGTGGTACATTGTAGACGAGCCCTCTTTTGCCAACTTTATCGTGCACGTAACCAAAGAGCGCGGCCTTGCCGATTTTAGCATAAACTACACCACCTCGCGCTCGTTTGCCGGCTGCCGGTAAATTTTAAGTGAAGCTGAATTTTATTCACTCATCCGCTCATCCACTCATTCACTCATTGCAAAATGAATTACATAGAAGTTTCTATACAGGTAGAACCCGATTTCCGTGATATTTTAATTGCGGAGCTAGCAGGCTATCATTACGAATCGTTTGTAGAGACAGACGACGGCGTAAATGCTTATTGCGCTACCGGCCTGTTCTCGGAAATTGAGCTGGACGAACTTCAAACCCGCTACCGCGACACCTTCGATTTTCATTATTCTTTTCAGGAAATAGAGCAGCAAAACTGGAACGAAGAGTGGGAAAAAAACTTTCAGCCCCTTGTTATCGGCAATCAGGTATCGGTGCGGGCTTCGTTTCATCCGCAGCCCGCCGAGGTAAAGTACGATATCATCATCAACCCAAAAATGTCGTTCGGAACGGGTCACCACGAAACCACCTCGCTAATGCTGGGCCTGCAGTTAGAGGTAGATCATAAAAACAAAACCGTGCTGGATATGGGTTGCGGCACCGGCATTCTGGCCATTTTCGCGCATAAGCTGGGAGCGGCAAAAACCGTTGCGGTAGAGATAGAAGACTGGACGGTAGAGAACGCCCGCGAAAACGCGCAAATAAACCACTGCCAGCGCATAGATGTACGCCTGGGCGATGTTAGCACCATAAAAGAAAACGAGCAGTTCGATATTTTGCTGGCCAACATAAACCGCAACGTGCTGCTGCAGGATATGGAGCGCTACGCCGCTATGCTAAGCCCCAACGCCACTGTGCTATTAAGTGGTTTTTACGAAGAAGACGTGCCCCTTATAGCTGCGGAGGCCAAAAAACACGGCCTCACACAACAAGATCTCAGAACCAAGAACCGCTGGACCGCCATGCGTTTCTCCAACTAATCTTTGCCTTGAAGTATTTGTACCACATGAAGTTTCTGCTTCCTGCCCTGTTTTTGCTCTTTAGCGCAACAGCAACTTTTGCCCAAAGCTACCGCATCACCACAGACCCGGCCCTGTTTACCGCCGATGTAAAAAAGCTGATGGAAGGAACCCGCGTGCCGGCATCTTTAGAAGTTGCCGCCGCATTCGAGAGTACTTACAACGGCCTGCCACCGCAGCAGCAGGAAAAAATTGTGGCCATTACGCAGCAAATGCTGAAAGCGAAATTAAAAGCAAGGCCACATTACGAAGATTTTTTCAGCATAATAAATTTGGCTGTAACGCAGGCAAATATGGCCGGCCCAGCCCTGGATAATTTACTAAGCGTAACCGAAAAGGTAACACAAAACAGTAACCGCACACAAGCCGACAAATACTTTAGCACCGTTTCTTTATTTCTGAAAGATAAATCGCTTTACACCTCCCGCGACCACCGGTTGTACACCAACGGCGGCACTTTTGAGTTTAATTATATAGAAGAAAAATCGGTAAGCTGGAAC
>JAFADQ010000386.1 GCA_023424725.1 Bacteroidota bacterium | reverse complement strand
GCCAAAAACAACAGCGCGGCAACAGAAAACGCTAACGCGAAACAAGAAGATCCGGTTAAAAAAACTACAGATAATTCTGCTGCAACACCCGCAATTTTGCCTCCCGCAGCCTCTGTTAATTCACCCTCCGGAACTTCGGAAAATCAGAAGCAAAATTTAGCTGCCGCAACGCCGGAACAAACAATTTTAACTGAAGCAGAACAACAAGAAACCAATGCTGCGGGTGCCAATAATGCAGGTGTTGCCGCAGATAGTTTACAGCAAGCTAAAACAAACCAAATTACGCCCGATAGCACAGAGCAGGCATTGGTGGTTTCTGCCCCTGCCACCGATTCTGCCCGGGCGCTGCCGGTACCTGTTGTGCCTGCTCACGTTGGCCGCTGGACATTTAGCGCCACCTATGCCGGTTACCAGTTCGAGCAGGGTTTGGTTGTAAGCCAGACAATGCCGGTAACATCGCTGCCGGTAGATAATTCGGATATTACCCGGTACCAGCAGGCGGCTCAGGAGTTTAACGAGTTTACCAAGCCCTCGTCGTCTTACAGAGTAGAGCTGCGCGCCGGATATTGGGTGCATAAATTATTGCGCGTAGAGGGCGGCTTAAGTTATGCCAGAAACAAAGCGTTAACCCAAAACACCTACATAATAGAAAACTATGTACTGGATGCGGCCGGGCACATGCAAATGGCCGGCGAAGTTTCTATAATTGAGCCGTTGATGAATAATATGGTGCGCGATTCGGTGGCGGTGCGCAAAAGCCCCGGTTACGAAACCACATACCAATACCAATACCTGGCCTTACCGGTGCGGCTGGTTTACCAGTCTGATATGGATGGCTGGCACTGGTTTGCATCGGGTGGCGCATCGGCTGGTATGCTGCAGAAAAGCAATATAGAATCTACAAGAGCAACCGGCGGTAATGTTAATTTAGGCAACACCAAAGGGTTCAGAAGCTGGCAGTTCTCTGGTCTGTTTTCGTTTGGCTTGGGCTACCAGATTGGCGAGCGGTTAAGCCTGCAGGCCGGGCCGGATTTAAGTTATTCTGTTAACTCGCTGCTTGGTTCGCGCCGTGTTGGTGTCCGCCAGAAAAACCCTTACACCGTGGGCTTAAGCGGAGGCGTTACGTTTACTTTTAAATAGTTTCTCTGGTTTTTGCGCATAAAAAACCGAAAAATATTAGCGCCCTGAGAAAAAATTTACATCGCAAAGCAACGGTTTGGCATTTTTTGTAGTCTTAGTAAGTACAAGGGTTTAAAGCCTGAAAAAATAGCATTGTAGCCGCAGGGCATTTACATAAAGAAGCTCGTTTTGTTACCCTTTACAGCCTATATCGTTTCGGTATGGGCTGTTTGTTTTTGTTGATATTGCATAAAATGCTCCTGCCCGGCAAAACGCTTGCAGGTGCAAGCACGCCGGAAGGTTTTTTAGCCAGCCCCGCGCTAAAGTATCTTGCAAACCTTCAAGCGTCTTTTTCAGACCTGGAAGCGTTTTTGCGCACTAAAGCTTTCTAAAAAACTCCGCTTTCTCCCCTCTCTTATGGCTACTAATAAGACACCACTATTTTAACCGCAAATTACCCGAAGGAAACCGCAAAGAGCGCGGAGAAAAAGAAGAACCCAGGAAAAATGAAGGAAAGCCTTCTGCTTATTTTAAAACTTTGCGTGCTTTGCGAAAATCCTGGCGTGCTTTGCGGTTACGTTTTTAAAGTTGAAAATATGTGTAATATTAGTAGCTCTCTTATGGAGAGGGGCTGGGGGTGAGGTAAACAAAAATCCCAAACCTCTGCAACTTCTACTGCCGCTTTCCTGTTATCAACCAAGGCCCGTTCCGCATTTTCGGAAACAAGGCCCGGCAATTGTATCTTTACAACTTAAGCTGCGGCGCCCGGTTTTTTGCCCGTTGCAGGGTAACCAGGCAACAATAGCATTTCAGAATAAAAAATGGATTTTCAGCTCACATCGGAGTTTAAACCAACCGGCGACCAACCCAAGGCCATACAACAATTGGTAGAAGGTGTGCACAAAGGCGAGCACGCGCAAGTTTTGCTGGGCGCCACCGGAACCGGTAAAACCTTTACCATGGCCAACGTAATTGCCGAAACCGGCCGCCCGGCGCTCATACTTTGCCACAACAAAACCCTGGCCGCGCAATTGTACGGCGAGTTTAAGCAATTCTTCCCCAACAATGCGGTAGAGTATTTTATTTCTTATTACGATTATTACCAGCCAGAGGCCTACATCGCTTCGTCGGATGTTTTTATAGAGAAAGACCTGGCGATAAACGAAGAAATAGAGAAGCTGCGTTTGCATGCAACTTCATCACTTTTATCGGGCCGCCGCGATGTGGTGGTGGTGGCGTCTGTTAGCTGCATTTACGGTATCGGTAACCCCGAAGAGTTTGGCAAAAACGTAATACACCTGGCGCCCGGAAACAAGATGAGCCGCAACCAGTTGCTGCACCGTTTTGTGGAGATTTTGTACAGCCGCACCGATGCCGATTTTGGCCGCGGCAACTTTAGGGTAAAAGGCGATACGGTAGATGTTTTTCCGGCCTACGCCGATTTTGCCTACCGCATTATTTTCTTCGGAGATGAGCTGGAAGCAATCCAGAGAATAGACCCGGTTTCGGGTAAAAAGATTTCTGATGAACGTGCCATTGCCTTGTACCCGGCCAACCTGTTCGTTACCGGAAAAGACTCGCTAAACCAGGCCATTCGTGAAATTCAGAACGACATGGTAGAGCAGGTCCGGTTCTTCGATAAACAAGACCGCGAAATGGAAGCCAAGCGCATAAAAGAGCGCACCGAATTCGATCTGGAAATGATACGCGAGCTGGGTTATTGCTCTGGCATAGAGAACTATTCGCGCTACTTCGATCGGCGCGCTCCCGGTGCCCGCCCGTTCTGTTTGTTAGATTATTTTCCGGACGATTACCTCATGATCGTAGACGAAAGCCACGCCACAATGCCGCAAATACGGGCCATGTGGGGCGGCGACCGCGCGCGCAAAACTTCGCTGGTAGAGTATGGTTTCCGCCTTCCGGCCGCCATGGATAACCGCCCGCTTACGTTTAACGAGTTCGAGAGCATGTACCGGCAAGTGGTGTTCGTCTCGGCCACGCCCGGCGATTACGAATTGCAGCAATCCGACGGCGTGGTGGTAGAGCAGATTATCCGCCCAACCGGCCTGCTCGATCCGGAAATTGATGTTCGCCCAAGCACCAACCAGATAGACGATTTGCTTGATGAAATAGATACCGCTGTAAAATCGGGTGGCCGCGTACTGGTAACTACCCTTACCAAGCGCATGAGCGAAGAATTAAGCAAGTATCTCGACAGACTAAACATAAAATGTAAATACCTGCATTCTGAAGTAAAAACCCTCGATAGGGTAGAGATTTTGCGCGAACTAAGACTTGGCGAAATAGACGTGCTGATTGGCGTAAACCTGCTGCGCGAAGGATTAGACTTGCCCGAAGTAAATTTAGTGGCCATTCTGGATGCCGATAAAGAAGGCTTTTTGCGCGACCAGCGCTCGCTTATACAAACCATGGGCCGGGCCGCCCGTAACGAGAAGGGCCGCGTAATTATGTACGCCGATCGCATTACCGGATCTATGCAACGCGCCATAGACGAGACCAACCGCCGCCGCGCCATCCAGATGGCCTACAACGAAGAGCACGGCATTACGCCAACCACCATCTTTAAGAGCCGCGAAGCCATTATGGGGCAAACCTCTGTGGCCGACTCTAAAAAGATCGAACCGAAAGCCTACGTCGAGCCCTCGTCGGACCTGTCGCTGGCTGCAGAGCCCATTATTAAGCTCATGCCAAGAGAAGACCTGGAGAAGCTCATTAAACAAACCGAGAAAAAAATGGAAGCCGCCGCCAAAGACCTCGATTTCTTACAGGCCGCAAAATTCCGCGACGAGATTGGCGAGTTGAAAAAAATGCTGAAGAAAAAAGAGCAGCAGGTATAGATGTTATGAAAGAGAAGTTGTCTACACTTCCATATGCAGAAAGGGCTGTTATTGAAGATTTGAAAATCAGCAATTATCTTTTGAATCTATCTCATCCTATTGGGCGAACCAAGGCTCAGTTTTTTAATAAGTTTGGTTTTAGCGCTCAGAATAAGCTGGAGTTCGCTGAGTTTTTAAAACTACAAGCCAGAACAGGAGTTGCTTTTTTAACAGAAACAACTCCTTATGGATCTAAGTATGTTGTAGATGGTTCTGTCTTTACACCTACCGGTAAGGCTATTACCTTAAGGTCTGTTTGGATGTTAAAAAATGAAATTCCTTACCTTGTAACTGCTTATCCTATTAAAAAATGAAAGAGTTTGATTTAGTTGTTTTAGTTGACGATGTTCCTGATTTTGGCTTAGTGAAAGGCGATGTCGGAACGATTGTAATGGAGCATGATAATGGTAAGGCATTTGAAGTGGAGTTTGCAACCCTAGCAGGCGACACTATTGGAGTGATTACGTTGCCTGTTTCTGTATTGCATGCGGCCGGATCTTCTCAGATACTGCATGTTCGTGATTTTCCTGAAATGCCACAGCGCAAATCTGCTTAATACGATAATTGCTTTTAAATAAATTGGCCGATCGCGACTTCTTTCCCGAATTTCAATTTCAAACTTCCCGCAGCGGCGGCGCGGGCGGGCAAAATGTAAACAAAGTAGAAAGCCGGGTAACGTTGCGGTTCGATGTAGAAAACTCGCAATTACTTTCCGAAGAAGAAAAGCAACTACTAAAGCACAAGCTCCGCAACCGTATTTCGCAGGATGGGTTTTTGCAATTATCGTCGCAAACAGACCGCTCGCAGCTGCGCAACAAAGAGCTGGTGGTAAAGCAGTTTTACCGCTTGCTGCAGCAGGCATTTTTGCCGGTAACAGAGCGCAAAGCCACCAAGCCCACGCATGCATCTGTAAAGAAGCGGGTGGCAAGTAAAAAACGGCAAAGCGAAAAGAAGGCTAACCGCAGCAAACCCGGGTTAGACGAATAAGCAAAAGCTGCGGGCACCAAAAACAGGGCAAACAGCGCGCAAAAGGCTATCCTTAGCCTGCTGGTAAGGCGAATAAACGGATAGCCGGTGGGAAAAGGATTAAGAGCACTTTACTTGAGCCCTGGAGCGGGGCAGAAATTTTGGTTAAGTTGTTATAACCGTTGCTCTAAGAGTTTCAAATGTAAAAGGTTAAAATGCTAAAGTCAAGGTTTTTTTTGATTTATTTTGAGTAGTGTTAGCACAGGGCCTTTAAACGGTGCTATTTGGCTATGTTTTTTTTGAGGTCGATAATTCTTTAGCTGCGCCAGAAACTTTTTTTGCCGGGTTTTTACTTTGCCGCCGCTCTTTTTAACCGGTCGTTTATTGCTCTGCCCAGGCCTT
>JAFADQ010000385.1 GCA_023424725.1 Bacteroidota bacterium | reverse complement strand
GCTTCGGAGTATAATAACAAGCCACGCATTTTGTTAGATTTTGAAAGCCTGGTGCCAGACGATATCAACATAAGCGTAAAAGGCACCGATGGAAATGTGCATCTGTACACTGGTTACGTGCTGGGCACGAGCGGTTATTTTGGCTCGTTTACCAACGGTGGCAAATCGTGGGCAACTGCAGGTAATTCGCAAATTTCTATCAGCGACCTGGCCACCACAAAATCGGCGGTTACGGTAGGCGCATTTATGTCGCGCAAAACCTATACCGATATAAACGGGCAGAGCTGGACCTACGCCGGAAACCAGGGTGCTATTGCCGCTTTCTCGAGCCACGGCCCCACTGCCGACGGACGCCCGAAACCCGATATTACCGGCCCCGGCATCGCGGTAGGCTCTTCGGTTAGCTCTTTCGATTCTGTTTTTATGTCTACCGGTATAAGCTACAATTCGGTGGTAAACGCTTATAATAACCCGGCCGATGGCAAAACGTACCGGTATGCCATGCTGGCGGGCACGTCTATGTCGTCGCCGGCGGTGGCAGGCATTATCGCGCTTATGCTGGAAGCCAACCCAACGTTAACACCCGATCAGGTAAAAAGCATAATTGCAGAAACCGCGATTAAAGACAATTTCACTACACAAAACCCTGCGCCAAACACCTGGGGAGCCGGCAAAATAAATGCCTACGGATCTTTAAAAAGAGTGCTGCAGCTTAGCGGCACACATATTCAGGCGCAGCAATCTTTAGGCACGATTGTATTCCCTAACCCTGGCAACGGGCACTTTTCTTTAGGGCTGCAAAGCCCAAAAAACGAGGTGTTGCAGGTAGAAATTTTAGATGTTTTGGGCAGAGTTATAACTTCCGGGAACTGGCAGGTTAGCAATGGTTATAACACACGCGAGTTTAATATTACTAAAGCCGGCAAAGGAATTTATTTCGCCAGAGTTTCTTCCGGAAGCGGCAGTTATTCGGTTAGCAAACTGGTGGTAGAATAATTCTCAGGCTCATTATCGTAAAAGAAAAATAGCATTACAGCTGCGGCAGGCAAAAAACAGGGCACGAGAGCAGAATCAGAAATTTAGTTTTGATTTGGCCTGAAACAACCCGATTTTTGCCCGTCGCAGCTTTTATTTTTGTTGCAGGAAAAGGGCGAATGCAATTCGCCCCTACAGCCCCACAACAATTACCTATTAATCATTCTTTCATTCTTCCATTAATCTTTTACATGCAGCGAATCGCGATTTTTCCTGGTTCTTTCGATCCTTTCACCAACGGCCATTACGATGTGGTGCAGCGCGGAACCGTGCTTTTCGATAAGGTAATTATCGCGATTGGCAACAACAGCAGCAAGCAGCGCAGCTTCGAGGTAAAAAAAATGGTGGAAATTATAAAAGAAGTTTTTGCCGGAAACGACAAAGTAGAAGTAACCGATTTTAAAGGTTTAACGGCCGATTTCGCGAAAGAAGTTGGGGCAAATTTTCTGTTGCGCGGCTTACGCAACACCACCGATTTTGAGTACGAAAATACCATCGCGCAGGCAAACCGCCACATCAACAAAAACCTTGAAACGGTTTTCCTGATCACCTCGCCGGCGCTGGCCGCTATCAGTTCTACCATTATCCGCGAAATTTACAGGTTTGGTGGCGATGTTAGCGAATTTATTCCGTTCGAGATCGGGCGTGCTGTAAATAATACGTAAGCACATAAGATATAGAGCCGTAGGTTTGCGGCAAAATATCGTAGATCTCTTCTACGCTCATATACCGCACTTCTTCAATATCTTCTTCCAGTTGGGGTTTCATTTCGCTGTCGTCTAAACAGGTCATGATATACCAACTGGTTTTTTTAAGGATTTTTTTTCCCTTATAAGCGTACGAGTGCCAGGTGTTGTTTAGCTTATCAACAATTTGAACTTTAATATTACACTCTTCTTCTACTTCGCGCAGGGCGCCTATATCTTTGGCTTCGTTCTTCTTTATTTTTCCTTTTGGCAAATCCCAACGGCCAAGCCTGTAAATCATCAGGATTTTACCGTCTTTCACCACCAAACCTCCGGCAGCCTGAATAATTTTAAACTGATCTTTTAAATGCTGTACAATTTTTTTCTGCTGCGGAGTGATCAGTGTAAGCGTTTTCAGCTTCTTCAGCTTTTTCACCTCCATCAGCCGCACAATTCTGTCTATTAAAACAGCATCGGCTTCGCGTATAAGTACGTGGCCCACAAGGGTTTTGGAGTTAAAATCGTCGTCAGCGTCCAGAATCAAGTCATAGTGATGCTTGTAGACTTTCTCGCCCGATTTCATGATCAGTAGCGGGATGTCGTTTATAAAGACTTTCATTCTGGTTAATAAGCTTTGCCTGAGGCGGTGTAATTTTTACAAATCAAAAAAGAAAAATGCGAAGTAGAAAGAGCAAAGGCATAAAAGGGTAGAAAATAATTTTCTACATTCGTACATGCATTCACTTTCAGTAGCCAAACAGGTAGCTTCTTACCTTTTAGAAACAGAAGCCATTAAAATCCGCCCTAACCAACCTTTTCAGTGGAGTTCGGGTTGGAATTCGCCTATTTACTGCGATAACCGCGTTGCCCTTTCGTATCCAAATATACGCGCATTTATTAAAGAAGAACTGGCAGAACTAATCAAACGCAGCTTTGGCAATGCCGGTTGCGTTGCCGGCGTAGCCACTGCGGGCATTGCCCAGGGCGCGCTGGTTGCCGATGCGCTAAATCTGCCCTTTGCCTACGTGCGCCCCGAGCCCAAAAAGCATGGCATGGGCAACCAAATAGAAGGCCGTATAGAGCCCGGCAAAAAAGTAGTGGTGGTAGAAGATTTAATAAGCACCGGCGGCAGCTCGCTAAAAGCCATAGAAGCGCTGCGCCAGAACGGAATTGAGGTAATTGGGCTGGTAGCAATTTTTACCTATGGTTTTCCGCAAGCGGAAGAAAACTTTGCCGCCGCCGGGGTAAAATTTGCCACCCTCAGCTCTTATTCCGAGCTGTTGGAACTGGCGCAGGAACGCGGAACCATTACCGCAGAGCAAACAAACAGTTTGCAGGAATGGCGAAAGGCTCCGGAGGTTTGGGGAAAATAAAAAACTTTATTAAAAATTGGCAAGGCAGGTAAAACAACAGTTTTATGAAACAAATAAATAGCATTTTACTGGCAGCCACCCTGCTTTTTTCCTCCTGCTGCTTCAATAAAAAATTTCTGAGGTCTTATAAATTTCCAACCCCCGATACGGAAATAAACCTTCACGATTCTGAAACGGGCGAAATTACCGTTTTTACGGTGCATGGAGAAAACCTGCAACCTGTATTTATTAAACAAGACAACGACACGCTGCAATTTGATTTTGATATAGAAGGTGTCGTTTTCGAAAGTAGCAGTGGCAACAAACTGAATGGCTGGTTTTTAAAACCAAAAGATACCAAACCCGAAGTTACTCTTTTGCACCTGCACGGCAACGGCGGCTATTTACTTGCTCATTACAGCGCTATGGTTCCTCTTGTAAAAGAAGGTTTCCAGATTTTTACTTTCGATTACAGTGGGTTTGGATTTTCTACCGGAGAGGCTACCCGCGATAATGTGTTGAAAGATGGGTTGTCGGCAGTTGATTATATTACCTCGCGCGAAGATGTAAAAGATACAAAACTGGTGCTGTACGGGCAATCTTTGGGCGGCCATTTAGCAGCTGTAGTGGCAGAGCAAAAATCTGACAAATTGGATGCTGTGTTAATAGAGGGCGCTTTCTCTTCGCATAAAGATGTAGCAGCAGACCGTGCAGGTCTGGCCGGCAGAATATTGACAAAAGAAAAATACAGCGCTGTAAGGTCAATTAGAAACTACCACAAGCCACTTCTTGTTATCCATAGTACAGAAGACAAAGTTATTCCGCTGGAAATGGGCCAGAAAATATATGCCTACGCAAACAAGCCGAAATCATTCTACCAGATAGAGAAGTGTCATATTTGCGGTCCGAGATTTTATTCCGAAGAGATCGGCAAAAAGAAAAAAGCTATGCTGGCTGAATAAACAACCTAAACCGAAATAAATGACCCGTATCGGCCTGCTTTCTGACACCCACAGCTACCTGGACGACCGTATTTTGACGCACTTAAAAGAATGCGACGAGATTTGGCACGCCGGCGATTTTGGTGTTGCCAGTGTTGCCGATGAGCTAAGAAAAGTAGCCCCCTTGCGTGGTGTTTATGGAAATATAGATGGCCAGGATATCCGTTCCCAATTTCCAAAAAAGCTGCGGTTTACCTGTGAAAAACTGGAGGTGCTGATGACACATATAGGCGGCTACCCCGGCAGGTATAACCAGGAA
>JAFADQ010000293.1 GCA_023424725.1 Bacteroidota bacterium | reverse complement strand
ACATTGATGCCAAAAGCAAAGCCGAAACGCCGCGTAATGCTAAACGTCGCGAAAACAGGCAAAAGCGCAGGCAACTATTCCGCAGAGGTTTCAGAAATAAATTACTGATGAAAGCGCTTCAGCAAGCAGGTATGTTTCCGGAAGCGGGAACAGAGGTAAATGATTACTGGAAGCCTTGCCCTTACGAGCTTAGAAGAAAAGGATTAACCAAACCACTTTCGCTGCACGAATTTGGCCGCGCAATTTTGCATTTGAACCAAAGGCGCGGTTTTAAAAGCAGCCGCAAAGCCGGAACCACCAGCGAAGAAACTGCTTTGTATAAAGGCAGCGAAGGTAAAACCGGTATAATCGCCACACAAACCGAATGGCAGGAAGGCGGCTATAAAACATTTGGCGAATACCTGGCCTCTTTAGACCCGCACCAGCAACGGTTGCGCAACCGTTATACATTGCGTAAATGGTATGAAGAGGAGCTGGAAACGTTGTGGCAGGAACAGGCAAAATACCACCCCAATGTACTGACAGAAAAACTAAAATACCAACTGGCCGATCCGGTTTCAGGCTCTGGAATTGTGTTTTACCAGCGGCCGTTAAAATCGCAGAAGCACTTGCTGGGTAAATGCACCTTAGAGCCAAAGCAAACCCGCTGCCCTGTTAGCCAACCCGATTTTGAGGAGTTCCGTATGTGGGCAATTCTGAACAATATTAAAATTACCGGCCCCGGCAGAGACAAAGAAGAATTAGACGATGAAGAAAAAACGTTGCTGGTAGATCTGTTTAATAAGAAAGAAGATATTAAGCTGGAGGATGTAAGAAAGAAACTTAAACTAAGCTCTGACTATTCGGTCAATTTCTTTAAGCAGGAACAACATGAACAAGACCAGAGCCGCGACAAATTAAAAGGCAACACCACCAGCATAAAACTGCAAAAGCTGTTTGGCCCAAAAAAATGGCCATCAGTAGACAAAACCGATTGGAGTATTGAGCAAAATAAACCAACCGGAAACAACGGCCTGAATTTATACGACATCTGGCACACGCTTTATACCGCGCAGGACCCCGACTGGCTTAAAAAGCACGCAAAAGAAAAATGGGGATTTGATGATGAACAGGTTAAACTGCTAAACACCAAACATGGCCATTTGCCCGAGGGTTACTCTCACCTGAGCCGGAAAGCAATAAGAAAAATGTTGCCGTTTATGCGCCAGGGAAAGCGCTACGACGAAGCAGCTAAACTTGCAGGGTACAATCATACCCAAATAAGCGAATATGCGCCCGGACAGGAAAAGCTGCCGGAGCCAAAAAACGTACGCAACCCGATTGTGCAGCAGGCGCTATATGAGCTCCGCACATTAGTAAACACCCTAATGGAAGAACATGGCCGGTTTGATGTAATAAGAGTAGAACTTGCCCGCGACCTGAAAGCCTCTAAAGACAAACGCCAGGAAATAAGATGGGAGCAGAAAGAAAATGAGCGCGAGAGGGAAAGGATAGCAGGGAAATTTGTTGAAGAAGGATTTACAGGAAAAATAAGCCGTGACGATTACGACAAGTATCGGCTCTGGGAAGAATGTAAGAAGATTTGCCCGTATACAGGAGAAGCAATAAGTTTTGGAGATTTATTCAAGCACGGCCGGTTTGATATCGAGCATATTTTACCCGAATCGCGGACACTGGACAACAGCCGGGGCAACAAAACTTTATGCGAGCGCGACTTTAATGTAAAGAAGAAAAACCGCACGCCCTACGAACTGTTTGCCGATGGGCTGATAACAGAAGAGCATTACAACCAGATACTGGACAGGGTGCGCAAACTAATGCCGCGCCAGCTCGAAAAGTTTAAACTGAAAGAACTGCCAAAAGACGATTTTTTACAGAAGCAGCTTAACGATACCCGCTACATTAGCCGCGAAGCCAAAGCCTACTTAAACAGTATTTGCCCGAAAGTGCAAACGGTGCTTGGCGGCACCACTGCACCGCTCCGTAAATATTGGGGCCTGAATTCTGTTTTGCGGCAAGCCGATAAACTTACCAACCCTACTACAACAACCGAAGAAGCCGGAAACAAAACCGACAAGAAAAACCGCGACGACCACCGCCATCACGCCGTAGACGCGATGGTTATTGCCTGCACCAGCCCACGCATGTTACAAGAACTAAGCCGCTGGAACAGCCTGAACCGAAACCCCGATAGCCATAATTTTGAATTGCCGTGGGGTACATTTTATCGGGATGCCTGCCAGGCTGTAGCGGCCATTTTGGTGGCTATCAAGAAGAAAAACAGTGTGGTAACTACTCGGCGGCAAAAAGTAAAACTGCCAAACGGCAAAACTATTATTCAGAAAAGCACTTCGCCGCGCGGGCAGTTGCACAAAGAAACAGTGTTTGGTAAGCGATTAGACCCGGTTTCAGGAAACGAGCAATTCCACATCCGGAAAAACCTGGAAGACCTGAGCGCTGCCGCTGTTTCTGAAATTGTAGACCCGGTGGTGCGGGATATTGTAAAAGAAAGGCTGCGCAGTTTGGGAGTTAATCCGGATGCGAAAAAATTCGACATACCGAAAAATGCCTGGGCTGCGCCATTATACATGCCAAATTACAAAGGCGAAAGTGGCCGCAGAAACCAGATTAAAAGTGTGCGGTTGCGCAGGTCGTCGAGCGGCATGAAGCAACTGAAAGGCGACCTGAACCAGTGGGTAGAGCCGGGCAGCAACCACCATGTGGCCATTTACCAGAATGCCGAAGGAAAACTTATGGAACGGGTGGTTTCGTTTTGGGAAGCGGTAGAACGAAAACGGCAAGGCTTACCCATTGTGCAAACAGATTTGGGGAATGGATTTACCGCTATTGCTACCCTCGAAATAAATGACATGTTTTTGCTGGGAATTAATGATGATGATATTGACTGGGAAAGGCCGGATATTAATAAATTCCTATCTCCTTACTTGTATCGGGTACAAAAGCTTTCTTCCTGGTACTATAATTTCAGAAAGCATACAGCTTCTACATTAGATAATCCTTTAGAGGAAAAGGTAATCAGAAGTTCTAAATCCTGGATTGAAAATAACCCTCGAAAAGTTATTATTTCAAATTTGGGAGAAATTTCTAAATCGAAGAAACAATGATCAAGCGCACGATTTATCTTGGTTCGCCGCTTGATCTGAATATCCGGCTCGAGCAACTTGTAATAACAAACCGCGAAACCGGCGAAGTAAATAAAATTCCGGTGGAAGATATTGGCTTCATTCTGTTCGACCATGCCGAGCTGATCTATTCTCATGCGGTGGTGCAAAAACTGCTCGATAACAATGTAGCCGTGGTGTATTGCGACGAAAAGCGCCACCCAGCCGGGCTGCTAATGCCTTTGTGCACGCATACCATTCAAAGCGAACGGTTCCGGCACCAGATAGCGGCAACAAAACCGCTTAAAAAGCAACTCTGGCAACAAACCGTAAAAGCGAAACTGCGCAACCAGGCCTTGTTCTTAAAGCAGGTAAATAAACCATACGAGCCGGTTGTCCGCTGGATTGGCGAAGTGAAAAGCGCCGACGCGGGCGGGCACGAAGCCCGTGGCGCAAAACATTACTGGAAACATTTGTTTAGTCCGCTTCCGTTTTTTCGCGACCGGTACGGACCGCCACCCAACAATTTGCTTAACTACGGCTACGCCATTTTACGGGCATCGGTGGCGAGGGCATTAAGCGGCTCCGGCCTTTTACCT
>JAFADQ010000291.1 GCA_023424725.1 Bacteroidota bacterium | reverse complement strand
CCAGGCATACAGCAACACCATGGGGCAAATTAGCAGCACGATGGCAGGCACCAAAGGCCCGTGCAAACTAAGGTAAACTGCCAGCAGCGCCCACGCTATTTTCTGCAAAAAAGAAAATGAAACCGGTTGATGTGTAACGAAGCTTTTGAAGAACGGTAAAAAATACAACAGCAGCAACGAGATAGGCAAAATATAAAAGAACGCATACGTTACAGACCTGTCTATAAGCCCGATTTGCCCATAGAAATGCGAACCCTGAAAAAATGGCACTACCAGCGCGGCTGCCAACACCAGGTAGCGCTTTTTAAGATTTAGCGCAGCTACGATATAAGATGCAAGCAGCCAAACCATAAACAAGTGCATTAGTATTTTGGCAATGGCGCTGCTTAGGTATAAACTGTTAACGGGCGTAGTGAAAAGCTGCAGAAAAAAGGGCATTGTTTTAAAATAGCCCGCCATAGTGTAATGGGCAAAAAAACGGTTGGTAGCCGCATATTCTTCGCCGTTGGTTAGCACGCTTATTGCAAACGGATCTTTTAAAACCTGCTCGTACCAGGGGCTGGGCAATATAAGGCCTGCCATATCGCCATCTAACGGTAAATGCTTGTACTGAATAAACGAAAAAACAGTATCCAGAACCAGAAAGGCAAGCAGCAGGTAAAAAACCTTGTTCTTCATATAAACAGCCGTTTAGCAACCGGCAAGTTATAAAATTGCAGGCAACGTTTGTAGTTTGTTGCGCGGGGCAGTAAATAAATCCGGATCAGAAAAAAGAAGCGCAAGCCTGCGGAGGCCAAAAAGCCGTGCACCAGCGCATAAACTGCACCAAAACTCAGGCGTTATTCTTACTTCTGATAAGTAGAAAAATGGTATTAACGGCCCGCTGCGGTTTTTATAAACTGCTCTTTCTTCAGCCCCAGAAACTCCAGCGCCGTACCACATAATAATCGCTCTTTAGTGGCATCGTCGTAAGGCATGCTTTCTATCAGTTTTCCGGGCTCTAGTTCGCCCAGCGGAAAGGGATAATCGGTGCCCAGCGCAATGTTTTTTGCCCCTACCAGGTTTACTAAATATTCCAGCGCCATGGGGTCGTGCACCAGCGAATCGAAGTAGAATTTGCCCAGGTAGTCGCGCGGGTTTACGTTGTTATCTACAGCGCAAAGGTCGGGCCTAACGTTAAAGCCATGCTCTATGCGGCCAATGGTGCTCGGGAAAGAACCGCCGCCATGCGCAAAGGCCACGCGCAGCCTGGGCAGCCGCTCAAAAATGCCGCCAAAAATCATAGAACAAATAGCCAGCGAGCTTTCCATGGGCATGCCTACCAGCCAGGGCAGCCAGTATTTGCTCATTTTTTCGCGGCCTATCATATCCCAGGGATGCACAAAAATAGCCGCGCCCAGCTCTTCTGCAGCCTGAAAAACGGGGAATAATTCCGGAGAATCTAAATTAAGGTCGTTTATATGCGAGCCGATCTGTACACCGCATAAGCCGAGTTCTTTTACGCAACGCTCCAGCTCTTTTATGGCCAGTTCGGGCGCCTGCATGGGTATGGTGCCAAGGCCGGTAAAGCGGTCGGGGTATTTGCCCACAATGCCGGCAATGTGGTCGTTCAGCATCATGCTCAGGTCCAGCGCGTCTTTTGGTTTGGCCCAGTAACTAAACATAACCGGCACGGTGCTGAGTACCTGCACGCCTACTTTAAACTTATCGCACTCGTGCATGCGCACTACCGGGTCCCAGCAATTATCTTCTATCTCCCTGAAAAACTTGTCGTCCTGCATCATGCGGGCGCAACAAGGTTTGTGGTGCTCTAACCGTATAAAGCCGCCGTAGCCGTAGCGCTCGCGCAGGTCGGGCCAGCGTTCGGGCAAAATATGGGTATGAATGTCGATCTTAAGACAATCTATAGGGCTGTGGGCGGCAGAAACAGGGGCGTGAGGAGCAGAAAATGAAGAATTCATGAAAGATGATGATCGGGTTTGGCAGTGCCGGTAATGGTATTTAGGTTAAATAAATGTTTTGGGTTGTTTGGCGCTAACCGGTTTTTTTAGTTTCCGGAATTAGGCTGCCGCGCCGTGTTTTTTGCCTGCCGCAGCTTTGTTTGGCGTTGCGGTTCGCAGGCTTATTTCCGGAAGAAGAACTTAGCCAGATACAAGCCCAAAAAGCCCAGAATTAAAGCTATGCTGTACACATAGGCGCGGTTATCGGGGGTAATGCGCGGCATAATAACGCCTATTATAAGCGCCAGCAGGCACAATAAATAAACTCCCAGCATTATTTTCCAGGCTTTAGCGCTCATAAAGTGTTTGCTATTTTTCCTGTTCGTTTGCCAGCGGCTTTGCGGGCGGTTCCATTACGTTGCCGCAATTGTTGCAGGTGCGCAGGTCTTGCGAGCTGTAAAACGTGCTCATAACTTTTGGCAGTTGCTCTACAATGTCGGTCATCTCGAAATATTCTTCGTAAAGTTTGGTGCCGCAGTTTTCGCAAAACCACAAAAAACCGTCCTGCTCGCCGTCTTTGCGGTACCGTTCTATCACCAACCCAACCGTATTGGCGGGGCGCTGCGGCGAGTGCGGCACTTTGCCGGGCAACAGAAAAATCTCGCCTTCTTTTATTTCGATATCTACCGGCTTTCCGTCTTCAATAATCTTTACTACAATATCGCCTTCGAGCTGGAAAAAGAACTCCTCGCCCTCGTTGTAATGGTAATCTTTGCGCGCGTTTGGGCCGCCCACCACCATTACGATGTAGTCTTTGTTATCGTGAAAAACCTGCTGATTGCCCACCGGCGGCTTAAGCAAATGGCGGTGCTCATCTATCCACTGCTTAAAATTAAAAGGACGTTGTATGGCCATAATTGTGTTGTGATGAAGTAAAAATTGCCCCTCGCAGCATTGCGGTTACCCCTCTGCGGCAGCCCGAAAATACGGAAAATTGTGTAGATGCGCAGATTTTTAGATGTGCAGGTGTGCAAATTTGCAGGTGTGCAGGTTGGTACCGCAGGGGCGCCTCTTGTGGCTGCCCTTTTGATTGATTCAGAATTAATAAATTTCAGAATGCGGTTTAAGCCTGGCCAATTAAGCTGCCACGCCCGTTTTTTTGCCCGTTGAAGCCCAATAAGTAACCATTATCAACAACAAACCTGCCATCATCTGTGAGGGCACCCACAAGAGGTGCCCCTGCGGTACCAACCTGCACATCTGCAAATCTTCTTAACTTGCGGCATATTCTGTATATCATGAATTTAGACTTAACCGGAAAAAACGCCATGGTTTGTGGCAGCACGCAAGGAATTGGCCGCGCCATTGCCGAAGAACTGGCCTTGCTTGGCGCTACTGTAACCCTGGTGGCCCGCAACGAAGAAAAACTTCGCGAAGCGCAAACAGAACTGCCAACGCCTCAAAACCAGAAGCATCGTTTTTTGTGTGCCGATTTTAGCCGCCCCGACGAGCTGCAAAGCAAGTTAGAGCTGCATTTGCAAGACAACACCGCGTATCATATTTTAATAAATAACACGGGCGGCCCGGCCGGAGGGCCAATTGCAAATGCCCGAACCGACGAGTTTTTATCGGCTTTTAACAACCACTTAATTTGCAACCACTTGCTGGCCCAGGCATTATTGGCCGGTATGAAAGAAGAAAAATACGGCCGCATTATTAACATAATTTCTACTTCGGTAAAGCAGCCGCTAAAAGGGTTGGGCGTTAGCAATACCATTCGCGCCGCGGTGGCAAACTGGGCAAAAACGCTCGCTACAGAAGTGGCCCCGTTTGGCATTACGGTAAACAACGTACTTCCGGGAGCAACTAAAACTGCCCGTTTGGCTTCTATTATTACCAATAAAGCAGGCAAAACCGGCCACCAGATAGAAGATGTAGAGAAAGAAATGCTGGCCGAAATACCAGCCGGCCGTTTTGGCGCCGCCGAAGAAATAGCTGCCGCGGCCGCTTTTTTGGCCTCGCCTGCTGCCGGTTATATAAACGGAATAAACGTGCCTGTAGACGGCGGCCGAACCGGTTGTTTATAACCGCATTTAAAAAACTACTTGCTGCAATGCCTGCCCTTTTTAATGGCAGGCATTGCGTTTTTTACGAGGTTTAAGAATCTGTTTTCGCTGTTACGTCATATTTTTTGAGTGCATAGCTGTATATTTGGCTTTTTATTTTTCTGAGATCATGAAATTCGATACACTCTCGGTTGTAATTCCGGTATATAACGAAGCACCTACCATACACCATATTCTGGATGCGCTGCGCGGAGTGAGGCTTGTGAACGATATCAGGAAAGAAGTAATTCTGGTAGACGATTGCTCGCGCGATAACTCTATCGAAGTGATAGAGCGCTACATTGCCGCGCACCCCGATATGGACATGAAACTGTTCAGGCACGAGGTAAACCAGGGCAAAGGCGCCGCGCTGCACACCGGCATTAAGCACGCCACCGGCGATTATGTAATTATACAAGACGCCGACCTGGAGTACGACCCCGAAGAATATAATATTTTGGTAAAGCCTATCCTAAAAGGGTTTGCCGATGTGGTGTACGGTTCGCGGTTTATGGGCGGCAAACCGCACCGTATTCTGTTTTTCTGGCACTCTATAGGCAATAAAATTCTTACCACGCTCTCTAACATGTTCACCGACCTGAACCTGACCGACATGGAGACGTGCTACAAGCTTTTCCGCCGCGATATTATACAAGGACTGCATTTGGTAGAAAACCGCTTTGGTTTCGAGCCCGAAGTAACCGCCAAAATCTCGCGCATCCCCAGGATACGCATTTATGAAGTAGGTATTTCGTATTATGGCCGCACTTACGAAGAAGGTAAAAAAATAGGCTGGCGCGATGGTGTGCGGGCTATTTATTGTATTTTAAAGTACGGTATGCTGAAGCGGTAAGCCCCGGCTTTTTTAGTTTAAATTTTTGTGCTTTTGCAGTAATGCTGCAGCAGGTATTAACCAGGCTGTTACAGCACAAATAGGTGCAATTATCTTACTTCCAGGTTAACACGGGTGCTTTTTTTCCACCACAAATCCGGGTAGGTAAACAAATCTAAATCAATATAATAGCTTCCTTTTTCCTGCGGGATATTTATTTCAATCAGTTGTTTATAGCTGCCATTAATGTCTACCTCTATTGGTGTGGCACGCTCTTCTACCAATGATGATGCATCGGAACTAATACGGTATATATTCTGATACATAACTGTTCTGTGCGGCCCGTCTAAGCCCGATTGCAGAAGGCCGCCCGCGCTGTTTATGGTTATTGGCAACCTAACAGTTTTGTGTTTGCGCTTTACCCTTAATTCTGTTTTTTCTGCAATTAAGCTGGCGTTGGCTACCAGGTTAGGCTCGGGCATGGTTTCGGGGCTGCTGTTTAATTTACGGTAGGCTGTGGCAGACAGGTTTACATATCGTTTATCGAGGTCGGTGTTTTTAAAGTTACCCATTACGCCCAGCAGCATATCGTTGGCGGGTAAATACGGGTCCAGCTCGTAATAATCGTCTGGAATAACAACGGTTTTGCCTTTTGTTTTGCCGGTACTTTTGTAATAAAAAGCCGATTCGTATGCGGTAGGCCAATACATAGAATTATCTTTCATCAATATTTCCAGGTTGTTTTTATTGATGATGAATTTTTCTTCCTCAAAAACCTCGGTATAGCTATATAATTTATCGAACCAAAGATGCTTGGCGGTAAATTTTTCGGAGGCACCGTAAATCGTTAGCAGCCTGGATGTAAGTATAATTGCCAGCACGGCCACTACCAGGTTTGGCTGCTTGCTGAACAAAACAGGTAGAAGATCGAAGGCAAGTGGTAAAGCCAGCACCAGCGCAAAAATCTGGTAATGATGTTCCAGGTAAAACTGAATGTGTTCGCCGCCGTCTTTATTCGTTAAAATTACGATGGCCAAAAAACCAAGCAAAAAGCCCAGGTACCAAACCAGCGGCAGCCATTTTTTGGTTTTTATATACCATAATACAAGAATTACAGAACCGACCAGCAGTAGGTAATAATCTTTCAGTAACCAATTGTTAAGTTCATAAAACAAAGGATAAGAAGTAATATTTGGCAGTTCTTTTAACACGCTAAAAGACATACGGCCTGCATCGTAGGCCGAAACCAAAACCAGGCTCCGGAAAAAATGTAATGCCAGGCTTAATGCCAGGATCAGGATGCCGTAAAGGCGAAGGTTAGGGTGGCAAACCATAAAATATCCGGCCACATACACGCAGGCTACCAGCCCGAGCGGGTGCAGAAACATAGCAAAAGTAACCAGCAAGCCAACCAGCAGCCAGTGCCACCAGTGTTTGTTTGCAATAACCAGTAAAATGCCTGCTGCAGCCATTAATGCCGCTATGGCCTGGTTAATTTCGCTGGTGGCGTAATAAAAGCTTTCGGTAAGCATTACAGATGCCGCCAGTGCCAGGCCCGCGCCATACAAAGGTTTTTTTAACCCATGCGCCAAAATCAGGTAAAAACCATAAATAATAAGCGGCACCGAAACCGAATATAGTACCAGAAACGTGTTAAGATTACAGCCCGCCCAAACACCTGCGAGGGGTAAAAACTGTGCCACCGCAGGCGAAAACCGGCTATGAAACAAAGCGAAAAATTGCGTATGCTGCACCAGCCAGGCCTGATAACACGCATCACTAAAAATTACGCGCTCCCGGAAAAACCAAACAGAGAGCCCTATAAATACCCAGAAAAATAAATGCCCGACAAAATAAAGCGGCTTTCGGGAAATGTTTCTGGTAGTAGAATCCATTTTATTGATATGTGATAAAATCTATTAGCAACCGGCAAATATCATACTTTATAGACGGAATAAAAGTATAAGTTTGTTTAGAAAACCAATTGCGAAAAGTATTTTAGCGGCCTCTTCTTTACAAATATTATTGTGAGATAATAAACTGCAACAGGCAAAAAAACGGCCATTGCAGCCCAAATTTACTTTATAATAATATGTAGTTTTTGCACCGAGGCATCGTTTTGTAAATAATCCGGAAGCGCTCCATCGTCTATCACCGCCATGCCAATTCCTTTTTCGCGCAGCATTTTATATTCTTCTTCTGTGGGCAGCAGGTTATAAGCCGTCACATCAGAATAAAACATTAGCTCTATGGGCAGGTGCTTGGTGTGGCCCTCCATTTCTTTTGGGTAAAGATGCTTTGTGTTAAACAAAACGGTGCTTCTGTCGGGGTTTTGTAATTGCTGATTTATCTGATTGAAATATATTCTTGATTTAAGTTTATTGATGCGATAATTAGGCACTCCGTATTGGTTTTCGTCATGCTCCAGCGTGTGCGCTTTCTCTATTTGGCCGGGCTGCATGGCCCAAAAACCTATCAGCAACAAACCAACAAACGAAATAAGGGCAGCGGGCAAAGCTGGTAAATATTTCTGCACAGTTTTTAGCAAATACCACAGCAGGCTTCCTAAAGCCATAAAAATAAGTCCGCTAACAATATAAGTATAGCCAGGTAATTTGGTCTGAGCCAGCGTAAAAAACAGGTAAATAATTGCGATAAATGTGAAATATCCTATCCGGTAAACCTGCCTGTTTAGCAAAAACCAGAATGCAGGTAATGCCAGCAAAAGCGCCCAGGCAAATACGGGTTGATATAAGTTTTGGAGTTGCTCGAAATGATACAACCACGAGCCGCCGTGACCTTCTACCACATCGTAAAAATGGCGGGTATTGTACTGGTATTCGTGGGCGCTCTCTACCGGAAACGCATGACTTATATACAGCTGCCAGGGCAGAAAAACGGCAATGGTTATCAGCAAACAAAGCCCCAGGTTAAGGTATGGCTGCCATGAAGTTCTTTTCTTTTTATCGAGCAGAATAGTTATGCCCCAGCCCGAATATACCAGCAAGCCGGTAAGCCATTTGGTAAGTACCGCCAGGCCCGAAAATAAGCCGATAAAAGCCAGCCAGCGGCGCTTTTGGCCGTGCATATATTCTGTCCAGCACCAGATAGAAGCAGTAACTAAAAACGTAAACGCCATGTCGTTATGGTCCATGCTTTTTACGCCACTTGTAAGCTCCAGCCCATAATGGCCTAGCGTTACTAAAAATGCTGCCAGGTAGCCTGCCTGGGGGGTTAAAGTAATACGGCCCATCCGATACACGAGCCATACCTGGGCTGTCATCATCAAAACACCAGGCAGGCGCAAGGTAAATTCGCTTACTCCGAAGAACTTAAAAAACAGGGCGATTTGCCAAAGAAAGAAGGGTTGTTTGTGCAGCCATATATGGTTCAGGTCCCAGAGCTGGTA
>JAFADQ010000231.1 GCA_023424725.1 Bacteroidota bacterium | reverse complement strand
TTGCACGGTTTGGTCGGTTTCTCTAAAATCGCATTTAAAAACCAGCTCGGTGCCTCGTTCTATTTCGCGGTTGGCTTTAATGCTGAGTTGGCCGGTTTCTTCGTCTGCTTCCAGGGTTCCTTCTACTTTCCCTTTAGAATCTTCTCCTACCAGTATGGTTCCGGTTTCTATAGCTGGCCCGCCAATTTTTACCAATTGGTTGTTGTAGCGCACGGTAAACCCAATGCTATCTATGTGCGCGAAAATGGCCGTGCGGGGCTTGCCGAACACCAGAATCAAACAGTCCTGAAACTCGTCGCCGTGAATAATTTCAGGCTCTGTTGCCCAGTTTTTTGCCTCCCGCAGCACATAATTTAGCAGAAATTCTTTCATGGCCACTTCGTTTCCGGCGGGCGCGTGTATTTGGCAAAGCTGGTGCAGCAATTCGTACTTCATATATAAATTTAATTTTAGTCGTTAGTAAAGTTTATTATGCCGAAGCTGGCATATTTTTAGCCTTCGCAGCACAGAACTATGCCGCAAGTTAACCTGTTAGGGTAATAAAATCAGGCGCGGGGTTACCTTTCTGTTCGTGGCGCATTATTATTTATGAAATATATTTTTCTGATCGCATTTCTGATTTCGCTTGCCGCACCCGCCACCAGGGCGCAGGAAGTTAGCCAGACAATGCTGCTTACCGATATAAACATACAACTGGAGAGTACCGACGCGGTAAACGCGATGTATAATTTTAAGTATGCCGAGGCCGAAGCAAAGTTTAAAGACCTGAAGCAGCGCTATCCGTTTCATCCGCTGCCCTACTTTTTGCTTGGCCTGAGCGAGTGGTGGAAAATTGTACCCACCAACATACGCGCCAGGCAATACGACGACAGGTTTCATGCTTACATGGATTCCAGCATTTATTTTGCCGGCAAATTATACGATGCCAACCCCAACAATTACGAGGCAGCGTTTTTTCTATCGGCGGCGCATGGCTTTAAAGGCCGTTTGCATTCCGAAAGAAAAAACTGGCGAAAGGCAACACTGGCGGGCAGCGCATCGCTCGATTATCTGGAGAAAGCAAAAGTAGGAAACGACCTGAGTCCTGAGTTTTTATTTGGCGAGGCGCTGTTTAACTATTACGCCGTCTGGATTAAAGAAAATTATACCCTGCTGCGGCCCATTTTACTTTTCTTCCCCGAAGGCGATAAAAAGAAAGGAATAGAACAGCTGCGAACCGTGGCTTTAAATGCTTTTTACACCCGCACCGAGGCGCAAATGTTTTTGATGAAAATTCTGGCCAACGAAGAAAACAACCCTCAGGAGGCCATGAATTATTCGCGCTACCTGGCCAGCACGTTTCCGGATAATGCGTATTTTCAGCGATTTTATGCGCGGCAATGCTATGTGCTGGGCCACACGCAGGAACTGGAAAGGGTGTCAAAAGAAATACTGGATAAACTTAACCGCCGTATGCCCGGCTACGAAGAAATTAGCGGACGTTACGCGTCTTTTTTCCTTGGCTACACTTACCAATACCGGTACAAAAACCTCGACGAAGCAAAAAAATACTACCAGCAATCGGTTGCTTTTGCAGAACAAACCGACGAGATGAAATCGGGATACACCTTAAGCTCTTTGGCTAACCTTGGCCGTATTGCAGATAAACAAGAAGATTACAACCTTGCCCGCGATTATTTTAAGCAGGTTTCTAAACTTGCCGATAACAAAAGCGAGCTAAACAAAGAAGCCAAAGCCTATCTAAAAACCAAAAAGAAGAAAAAGAAATAAGCGCTGGCCTTATTCTGTAATGCGCTGCTTGCATCGTTACCTAATTTTGTACCACCCATACAGGCCGCAATTTCTGGATTAAAAACCTGCTGGCTTTTCAGAACCTGGTTTTAACTGTTACCTTTACTTTGCGCAGGCTGCAGAGCCCGTTTTTTGCTATACTATCACCTAATTTCCGTTGGGCATCTACATGCTGCCGATAGATTTTCTTCTTACTCCCTTTTATCTCTTTATTGCCTCCTTTGTAGTTATTCTGCTCAGGAAAAGGCTTACCGATAAAACAATCCGGAAATATTACCTGCCCGCTTTTGCCGTAAAAGTGGTTGGCGCTATTAGCATTGGGTTAATTTACCATTTTTACTACGGTTACGGCGATACCTTGCGCTACCATTGGTATGCCACTTTTATTTCCGAAAAAATGTGGTCGGACCCGGTTACGGGTTTGCGGATGCTGTTTGTAGATTTAAATAATATTCCGCCCGACCTGTGGGTAGAATTCAGAAATGTAAAGTTTATTACAGATAAAGGCACCTTTTTAATTGTACGCATAACGGCCTTTCTTTCGTTTTTCTGTTATCAGTCGTATTACGCGGTGGCGGTTTTGTATGCTACGCTAAGTTTTTCGGGCGCGTGGCTGCTTTTTAAGGCATTTTATAAGTTATATCCGTCGCTACACAAGCCTTTGGCCCTGGCTACGCTTTTTGTACCCTCTATCTTTTTCTGGGGCTCAGGCATTCTAAAAGACAGCATTACCCTATCGGCGCTGGGCTGGTTGTTTTATGCTTTTGTAACGTTTAAAGAAAAGAAAGTAAGAAATACAATTATAATAATTTTTAGTTGCTGGCTTATTATTTCTATTAAGCTCTACATTTTGCTGATGTTTGTGGTAGCGTTGCTTATCTGGTACGCGGCCGAGTTTCATCACAAATTAAGGCACCCAATGTTGCGCGTGCTTGTTATTCCTATTTTGCTTTTTGTGGTGTCTGTAGCCTTGTTTTTTTCTATAAGAGAGCTGGGCGAGATAAACACACGCTTTGCGATAGAAAACGTTTCGGATAGCGCCGAAAAACTGGCAAAAACGCAGCTTCAGCTCTCAGAAGACATGAAAGGCTCGGCCTATAGCCTGGGCAGCGACCCTCTGGATTATTCGTTAAAAGGCGCGATTACAAAACTGCCCGCCGCGCTAAATGTTACCCTGTTCAGGCCATATATCTGGGAAGTAAAAAACCCGGTAATGGTAATGGCCGCTCTGGAATCATTAATTATCCTGGTGTTTACCTTAAAAGTTTTCAGGCGCAGAGGCTTAATTGGATTTTTTAAATTCGGAAAACATACGTTGGTGGTTTTTTGCCTTGTATATGCCTTTACTTTTGGCGCCGCCGTAGGCATGACCTCCTATAACTTCGGCACCCTGGTTAGGTACAAAATCCCCTGCATTCCGTTTTACCTGGCCGCGCTTATCATCATTAACAAAATTGGAGCAGCAGAAAAACTAAAAAAGAAAAAGAAACTTGAATTGCAGGTAAAATAATCTTATTATTAATCCGAGGCACTGAATTTATATTCTATTATGGAAATATACCCGGAAAATATTCCTGAAATAGAACTGGCCGTAAGCCGGTATTTTGATGCAGACGAACCTGCAAAGGGCAAAAACAGCCTTACATACGACCAATTTTTTAACCGTTTACGGCATTTGTTAGAGTATTTGCTGCGCTCTAACCAGGAACGGCTTTGGCAAGGGCTGTACAGAATAGATGTGCCTGAAGAAAAAGTAAAACAGGCTTACGCCGCTGGCAGTATTCACGAAATATCAGAAAAACTTGCCGTGCTTATTATTAACCGCGAAGCCCAGAAAGCAGAACTCCGCAAGAAATATTCTTCTAAAAACTAATATCCGGCCCAGTCTGGCTTTCCCGGTTTAGGTTTTTGGTTGAAGATAAGGCGAGCTTAGTAGTGCTATAAAAATAAAAGAGCCCTCGAAACGAAGGCTCCTTTATTACACAACACTATGAAAACTCTTACCCAAACCAAACAGAATTTGGCCCTTGACTAAGATTTTACAGTGCAATAATACAGCAGCATTTGCAATGCTCCTATTTTTTTTATTCCGGAAGCCTTTATTTTAGTTTAACGTGTAAAAACTCCCTTTTTTTATACAATTCTTATTCTAAAAAATCTCTTAATCTCCGGTTGGTTATAGTAAAAAACACTACTTAAATATTAAATTAAAACTATATTTAAAAAATCCCGGCGATGATAATATTTGATAAAAACGGTAAACTAAAAACCATAAATTGCCAGCCTTTCCGGGTACTGAAATGTGTAATGGCGTAGCTTTGCAACAATAAGAACCAACAATTTATGAGCAGCCCAGCATACGAAATAAAAAAAGCCGGATTAGCAGATGTACCGGTAATTGCCTCGCTTGCGAAAGAAATTTGGCCTGTAGTGTATAAAGAAATGATCTCTGCAGACCAGATTACTTACATGCTGGAGACATTGTATTCTGAAAAAGCGCTGCAAGAGCAAATAGAAAAAGAAAATCAGCAGTTCCTTATTTTATACGTTCAGCAAGAGCCGGCCGGTTTTGTTTCTTTCTCTCCGCTGCCGGGTCAGGCAGTTCATAAAATAAACAAACTATACCTTGCTGCCCGGTTACATAATAAAGGCCTGGGCAAACTATTAATAAAAGAAGCTGAAAAGGCCATTTTTGATGCCGGCAGCACCCAAATAATTTTAAACGTAAACCGGCAAAACCCCGCCCGGCACTTTTACAAAGCCTGTGGCTACCAAATATCCGAATCTGTAGATATTCCTATCGGCCCATTCTGGATGAATGACTTTGTTATGGCCAAAAACCTGTAAGCCCAAAGCTAAATCTTAGGTATTTTTAAAACCGAAAAGGCGGGCTTAGAAAAATTTAGTTGGCTCTAACTACTGCCATTCCTACCAGTTTAGCCATTGCCCATCTTACCATAACCCCCGCCTGCGGGTTGTCCAGCATTTCGCGAAGCAATTCTATATACTGTTTTATTATCTTGTCTTGCCTTAGCAGGCAGTTTTCTTCCAGCATCTGAAAAGCAGATTCCAGCTGACTATCGGTAAAAGACGAAACCGGGCTTATAAGCATTTCAGAATCGTAATAATTCTGGTAAACGCATTCCAGAAACAGATTTACGTCGTTTGTGTGGCCAATATTCCTCACAATTTGCTCTATATACTCATCTTCTGCCAGGTTACCTCGTTCATATTCTTTCTTTAAATCTGCCGGATTAAGGTTTACTTCATTAATCATGTGCCTGTTGTAATTAGTAGAACGAAGCTGTTTTGCCGGATTTTACTACGATGTTAGCTGTACCGGGTTATGCAAATTATGGCTGCATTAAAAAAATTATGATCAAAAATATTAAACTTTAAAAATTTTACAATAATATTACAAAACAACTCGCTCTTATTCTCTGATATGTTTGTGCCGCCCCGGTTACCGGCATGATAATAATCATCCGAAGCATTGACGCGCATCATATCACCAGGTTGCCAAATTGCTGAATTTTGTAACGTTAAAACTCATACACTAAACCAAAAAATATCTCTGCCATGAAAACCATTCTTATACCAACCGATTTAAGCCCAGAATCTGAGAACGCGCTTGCTTACGCGGTAGAGTTTTCTTTATCTGTGCCCGAAAAAATAAAGCTGATATTACTGCATGTTTTCGAGACTTCTGTAGCAAACGTAGATACTACCGCCGCGCTTATGCTTACAGATCTGGGCGCAATAGAGCAGGAAACAATAGATTCTATAAACCAGATGATGGCCAAGCATACGCGCGCAACGGGCTTAAATTGCAGCGTTGTAACAAGCCGCGGTTTTCTGGAAAACGAAATTATAGCAATTGCGAAACAGCACCACGCCGATTATATATTTATGGGAACAACCGGCGCAAAAGGTTTCTTCTCGGGCTTAATGGGCAGTAACACATCTGGTGTAATAGAAGTAGCGCCTTGCCCGGTATTGGCCATTCCGGCAAAGGCAATGTTCTCTCCTATCCGTAAAATAGTTTTCGCGAGCAATTTCAGCGAAAACGACACCGCCGATTTTAGCCGTGTGGTAAAGCTGGCCGGCCTTTATAACTCTACCATCGTGCTGCTTCATTTATCTGATAAAGAAGAAGAAGTGCTAGATTTGCAGGTGCTGGAGTTTGTACGTAACCAGATAAAAAACAAAACCGGCTATGCAAAAATAGAAGTGGCCGCCATACATGCCCATAGTTTTGTAGACGGGTTAGAAAAAGAAATAGCCAAGCATAATGCGGCAATGCTGGTAATGGCGCCGCGTAAACATGGTTTTATTGATAATTTACTTGGCCGCAGCCGCACTAAACAAATGGTGCTGCATACCAAAACCCCATTGCTCGCTTTACCGCTTGCTGCCGATGCAGAATCTTTAGCCGCGCCTGGCAACACCTCGCTTGCCGGTGCCGAACTTTAACCATCCTTAAAATCAGTAAATTAAAACAGGCTGCCCAACACCAGGCAGCCTGTTTTATTTCTCACCGATAAAAAATAATTAGTGCATTCAGAACAGAAGATCCAAAACATTCTATTTCAACATACAAATCCTTAAGCTACTAAGCACTGCCAAAACGTTTCTTTTTGTTTTGTATAGCCCAACGTAAAGGTCCTGCCGGGTCTATTAACTCGTTTAATTTCATATAAGACAATTCTATTACAGGCGCTCCCATCCAGGCCGGGCCAAGTTCGTTTTGCTGGTACTCAAACACGATACTTTCTGGTGTAATTCTAAAATAAGATGGCAATATAAATCTGCACCTGTCGAAACGCAGTTGGCAACCTTCCAGTTCGCTGCTTAACCTAAACCGGAAATGGGAATAAAACGCGTCTTCGGCAAGAGCTATCAGGGCATCTTTGCTATCTGGTTTAAACAGGCTGAGAAGCTCGATTTTGCTGCCGTCAGAAACTAACAGATTTACATATTTTTCGTTTTTTTCTGCCGCCACATTTGCAACTTTCTTTTCGTAACTGAGCTGCAAACCAAGTATGCCGTGGTTATTAAATGCCGGAATTGCTTTTATTTGAAGCGCATTCACGCTGGAGTCATAAATTCCTTCTTCGTCCAGATATTCTTCTTTTTCTTCCTGCCAGTCGTCTAAAACAGTTTCGGCCATCTTTTCTGCCGATGTAAAAGTACGCCCCCAGGCAGATGCCGCTACTTTTTCTATTGCCCGGGTTAAGTAATTAAATTCTTCCGGAGCTTTAGGCAAAACAAATGTTACGCGGCTGCAAACATCTTTTTTACAGCCTTTATCTTTCACTACTTTGGTAATAGTGGTAAAAGAGATTGGCTGCGGATTATTTACCGGATCTGTTTCGGTTTTTTTGTTTTTAGTGCAGGCTGTAAAGGCCAAAAAGCTTGCCATCAGAACAAAACAAAATGCTGCGAAAGAAAAAATTCTGTTATTAATAATCAATTGCTGTTAGCTATTATTTTAAAACGATTGAATGACTTTTTAACAAACAAAAACAATTTTGCTTTTTAGGATCCAGTAAATAATTCCGGGTTTTACATATACTGCGCTACTAAGATACAAGTTCTATAACCATTTAAACCAATGGTTATTTTGATAGATAAATACCTTAATGCCAGCCACGAATTACACTTTTTTGTATCCTAACCTTCGTTTTTAACGTATAATAAAAAGATTAGCGCTCATAAAAGACGCTAATTCCATCATCATGAAAACTATACTGATTGCTATATCATGTATCTTTTTCACTACAAGTACAATTGCTCAAACAGGTGAAGAAAGATACTCAAAAAAAGAAAAACCACGAACATTTAAATTAAGTAAAAAAGGGTTTAACTCCAGAAGCAAATCGCCCGATATGGTGGTTCTGAAACGACAGTCGAAGCCAAGCAAAGTTAAAAGCAACCGCTTCCAGAACAGTGACAGATCGCCATTTGCAGGACGAATAGAAAAGCGAAAAAGAGATTAACCTTTTACATATAAAAACAAGCCCCATGCTAACAACATGGGGTTTTTTATGTTTTATGTTGCCCGAATTACCAGGAGGTTTACGAATCTTGCTCAAGGCCTTTGGCCGTATCGTTTCCGGAAGCTTCGCCTAAACTGGTGTTTTCCGGATTTATGCTATCCTGCACACCCGATTGATGGCCGTCTTTTCTTACTTTGCTATCTACAAACTCTATTCCTTCGTTTTTAAACCGGGTTTCAGATGCATCGTCTTCGTAATCTGTAACGCGCTCGCCTGCCATGCCGGTGGTTTCGTTGCCGTGCCCTGCTTTTGGGTCTGGCTTGCCGGTTTGGTTTCTGCCTTCCTGGTTTGGGTGCAAGCCCTGGTCGCGCTTTGCGGTTGGGTCTGGTTTATTTCCGTAGTTATCTTCTTTGTTTTCTTTCATCGCTTTAAAAATAAAGTGTATAGGGTATACGCCTAGCAAATTTCAAGGTTTACTACTACCTGCAAAAGCCAAAAACACTGCCATTACAGCCCAATACTGTAACAACCAAGCCTGTTTAGTAGTATTGATCATGATGAAATCGCAAGACAAAGACGTTTTAATAAAAACCGGCAAGGGGTATACTACTACCATTCTATCTGGCAAACACGAGCTTATTGCCGACGAGCCAGCAGCTATTGGCGGCGCCAACCTGGGCCCCGACCCTTACGCCTACCTTTTGGCCAGCCTTGGCGCTTGCACAGCCATTACCCTGCGCATGTACGCCGACCGAAAAGAATGGCCATTAGAAGAAATACACATAACACTAAACCACAGCCGGAACCACGCCGCCGATTGTGCCGATTGCGAAGCCAAAGATGTACGAATAGATGTGATAAAAAAGCGCCTCACACTACTTGGGCCGCTTAGCGACGAACAAAGAAAAAGGCTGGTACAAATATCTGACAGGTGCCCTGTGCAGAAAACACTTGCAAACGGTATCAGGATAGAAAGCGAAGAAATTCTGTAACTCCGGTTGGCCGCTATTGCCTATAATATTGGCCTTAGCAGGTTCTGGATTTTGAGTTAGCCAACCAACTTTTCTTTCTATTTAAAGCACTAACTTCGCGGCGCAAAAAAGGCACTTATCAGGTAAACCCAAATGAAAAATTCTCTGAAACGATTATTGTTACTTCACGAAATGCACTCGTTTCAGGTAATCGCGCTGGTGGGTTTTGTTATGTCTGTTGTGGCGCATTTATTTATGCTGCTGTTAGATAAACAGTTGCCGTCTTATTCTTATATCTACCCTACCTGGGCAGCAGTTTTTATTATAGGCTTTTTGCTAAACCTGCGAAGCAACTCCAACGATCATCACCATCATCATTAATAAAAACAGCGATAACAACACAGCGGGTAATTAGCAGTAATTTTTACTTCCCCGAAAATGCATTTTGCAGATATTTTAGCGCAATTGCGTTTGCCTGCTGCGCGGCTTTTTCTTTATAGCGTTCGCTGCTTGGGTTAGCAAACGCATGGTCGGCATCAAACATTTCTACGGTAAGCTGTTTGCCGGCTTTTTTCATGTTTTGCTTAAATTGCTCGGCCACGGCAGGTGTAAGCCACTTATCCTGCGAAGCAAATATTGCCAATACGCTGCAATCCAGATCGCTTAGGCGCTCTATATCTGTTTCGGGCTGTCCGTAATACATAACGCAGCCAACTGCTTTTTTATCGGCATGCAGCGCGGCCTGCAACGACCATGTACCGCCAAAGCACCAGCCAATAGTAGCAATTTTTGTGTTATCGCCTGTGTACCGTATAGCGCCCTCTACAATGGCCACGGCCCGTTTGCTGTCTACGGCCTGCATTAAGGTTTTTGCCTCTTCGCGGGTGCTTCCTACCTTGCCGTCGTACAGATCTATGGCCAGCACATTAACGTTGCCCAGCTCTTTATGTAACCGCTCCGATTCTTTTTTTACGTAATCGTTCAGCCCCCAGAATTCGTGAAACACAAGCAACCATTTATCAGACCGGGTTTCAGATCGCAGCTCAAATCCGCGCGCCATTTTTCCATCCATGCCCTTAAAGGTTACGGCTTTTCCGATGCCCTGGTATTGGTAAGGCAGCGGCAACTCGTGGTTGCTGTTAAAAGCGGCATCGTTGCTGTGCATGGCAAATGCAGTATGCGCGTTTGTTATGCTGCAACATGCCTGCTGAGCCCAAATTTTGGTGTATGGCAACAGAACAGCGCACATAAAAACGAGACAAACGAAGTACTTTTTCATAATAATAACAAAATTGTTAACCTGGCTTGCAGATACATAAAAAACCTGGCATTACTACCTTAAACTATAAACCGGCCCAAAGGTTAACGCGATGCAAAAACACCTCTTTAATAAACCTAAGAAAGCAAAATTAAGTATAGCATAATACTTCTCTCCTGCATTTAGAATAAACATACGTTTACTTTTTGTTATCTATAATTGCGTATATTTTTTAGTGAAGATAAAACCTTGCGCCGCTATCAGGAAGAAAATTGCGCAGGCAGATATTTAAATAATACTGATAGTGAGATTGCTAAGTTCTTGTGAAGTTTTTATTAAAAAAAACAAGCTCTGGTAACCAATAAAAACAACTTTTAAACCCGGGCTCCGAATACATAAAATGAGCTGCAATAAATTACCATATTAAAACGCACCCAACCCACCTGGCATACAATGGAACTTGCTACAGCATTAGAAAAAGACACCAAAACCGGTAGTTTGCTATATCGGTTTCAGAAAATAAGGCATGCTACAGAAGAGCTGTGCGCAAACCTGAAAACCGAAGATTATGTAGTGCAGCCTGTTGTAGATGTAAGCCCGCCTAAATGGCACCTGGCGCACACTACCTGGTTTTTCGAGCACTTTATTCTGAAAGCCTTCAAGCCTGGTTATAAGGAGTTTAACAAAGACTACGGCTATTTATTTAACAGCTATTACGAAACCGTGGGCGAGCGGGTATTGCGCACCGACAGAGGCAATTTAACCCGCCCGGAGGTAACCGAAGTTTACAATTACCGAAGCTACGTAAACCAGCAGATTAGCGAACTGTTGCAACAAAGCGATGCTGCAAACAACGAATTGCAAACCGTGCTGGAACTTGGTTTGCAACACGAACAACAACACCAGGAACTTCTGGCTACAGACATTAAATACATCCTGGGCAACAACCCGCTTTTTCCGGCTTTATTTCCATCAGCAAAAAACCTGCAAGCGGCAAAAAACGGAGCGTCGCAACCCAAAACGTACCTTACCATTCCGGAAGGATTGTACCACATCGGTTTCAGCGGCCAGGGCTTTTGTTTCGATAATGAATTGGGCGCGCACAAAGTATACCTGCAGGCCTTTAAAATAAGCAGCACGCTGGTAACTAAT
>JAFADQ010000177.1 GCA_023424725.1 Bacteroidota bacterium | reverse complement strand
CCACAGCATTTTTGATGCCTACAGCGTTGGCGATTACGAGCAGGAAACCTTACAGCTTTTAACTACGCTTTTCCGGAAACACAACACCGTTGTAATGGCAGGCGGCTCGGGTTTGTATGTGCGCGCCGTTTGCGACGGCCTGGACGAAATGCCCGAATCGGACCCGGAAATACGCGAAACGCTCACCAAAAGATTAGAGCAGGAGGGCCTGCCACCGCTTGTACAGCAACTGCAGGCGCTAGACCCCGAATTTGCCGCCGTGGTAGATAAGCAGAACCCGCAACGCGTACTTCGCGGCCTGGAAGTTTGCTTAAGCACCGGCAAACCTTTTTCGCACTTCAGAACAGGAATAAAGACGCACCGGCCTTTCAGGGTGATAAAAATTGGCCTGAACCGCGACCGAGAAGAATTATACCAACGCATAAACCTGCGGGTAGACCAAATGCTGCAGCAAGGCCTGGAGCAAGAAGCCAGAGACCTGTACCCGTACCGTTATTTAAATGCCTTGCAAACGGTAGGCTATTCAGAGCTTTTTGGGTTTTTCGATGGGGCTTATGATAGGGAAGAAGCTGTACGATTGTTAAAGCGCAACAGCCGCCGTTACGCTAAAAGGCAGCTTACCTGGTTCAGAAAAGACCCGGAATTTGTGTGGTTCCCTGCAGATGATTTTGAGGCCGTTTTAGCTTTTGTGCAACAGCAATTAAAAAGGTGAATTCTTTCAAATTTACATCGCAACGCCTGCCTTTTTGGCCCTCGCAGCACGTAGTTTAAGCAGCCCGGCAGTTACCTCGTAAGCTAAGAAAATCGCTAAATTTAAATGCTCAAAATCTCGATCATTTTTTCCAGATCGGGGTTAATGTGTTTTTTCTTTTCTATGGTTTCTTTAAACGGCGTGTAAGTAAGCTTGCTGTTGATCAATCCGGCCATTACATTTTTTTTACCTGCCAGTAAACCCTCTACCGCCGCAATTCCTAAACGGCTGCCCAGCATACGGTCTGCTGCCGATGGCGAACCGCCGCGCTGCATGTGCCCGATTATAGAAACGCGGGCATCCATTTGGGGCAAATGCTCTTTTACTTTGGCCGCTATGCCGGTGGCGCTGCCTTCTTCGTCGCCTTCGGCCACAATTATTATAAACGATGTTTTAGAGCGGCTCCAGCCGGTTTGCAGTGTGTCTATTACATTATTTATGCTGGTGTGTGTTTCTGGTATCATAACAATTTCGGCGCCGCCGCCAATAGCGCAGGGTATGGCAATATAACCCGAGTCGCGGCCCATTACTTCTATAAAAAATACGCGCTCGTGGCTGTCTGCCGTGTCCCGGATTTTATCTATCGCTTCCAGGGCGGTATTTACGGCGGTGTCGTAGCCGAGCGTATAATCGGTGCCGTACAAATCATTGTCTATCGTGCCCGGAATGCCAACTGTAGGGATGCCGAATTCATCGTAAAATTGCTGCGCGCCGGCAAATGTTCCGTTGCCACCAATGGCCACAAGGCCGTCTATTCCAAATTTCTTTAACTGATCGAAAGCTTTTTGCCGGCCCTCTTTTTCTAAAAACTCGCTGCACCTGGCAGATTTAAGAATGGTGCCGCCTTTTTGAATAATATTACTAACAGACGACGACTGCAGCGGAATTATATTGCCCGAAATCATACCCGCATACCCACGCATGATGCCGTAAACTTCTATTTTGTTGTAAACCGCCGATCGCACCACTGCTCTAATACTGGCATTCATTCCCGGAGCATCGCCGCCTGACGTAAAAACTGCAATTCTTTTCATAAATAAGTAAAAATTTAGTGGCAGGCAATCTTATTTTTGGTGCCCGCAGCTTTTTTGGCTAACGTAAAAAATATTGGTAAGATATTAAAATCAGCAGTAAAAAGCAGTTTTAACCATAAATTAATAAATTTATTAGTTTTTGTATATATATAAATTTTAAAAATCTATGCGCTTACTTTGTACCACTTTTATAGATTTGCGTATATGGAAGTAAAGCCTGCTTAGTAGTGCGCTAAAATTACAGGCTGGCAAACAAGTTTTACTTAAAAAAAGACTGACTAAACAACACCATTATGTTTGGAATATTTGAAAACGACGAAGCCAAAAAGATTAAAACTCACCTTACCAACCTGGGCGCCCTGGCTAAAATAGACGGGCATGTAGATTCTACAGAGCTGAATTTTATTGTAGCCATCGGGCAAAAAAACGGCCTGAAGCCGGAAGAGGTGAAAACCATTGTTGCCAATGCCGATGCCCTGAAATTTGAGATGCCTAAAAACGATTCGGACCGTTTCGACCAGATTTTTGATTTGGTGGAAATGATGCTGGCCGATGGCATTGTAGACGATAACGAGATGGATTTCTGTATCGAAATGGCTACCCGTCTTGGCTTCCGCAAAGCTATTGTTGGCGTGCTGGTACGCAAAATAACCATGGGCGTAAAAGACGGTTTAAGCCGCGAAGCGATCAAGAAAGATTCGCAGGCTTTCCTGGATTTTAAATAGGCGCCGGCACTATAAAAATGCCTGCAGCAGCTTTCTTTTAAGGCTGCAGCAGGCATTTTTTGTGCCGTTACAATTTAATTTTACGTTGCTTTTTTAACCGCGAAGGCCGCAAAGTCTTTCGTAAAGGTCGCGAAGTTATTTATTAGAACAGGAGCTTTTCCTTTCATTTTCAAATTCTCCTTTGCGTCCTTTGCGGATAACTTTTCGTTCTTAGCGGTTAAATTTTTATAAAATAGATCATTAAGATTTAATCTCCGGAACGGTAAAATTAAGAGGCTGGTGCTTTCTCCGATAAAGTGCTTATTTCCTGCATTATGGCGGCAATTTTGGCATTTGCAGCCTGCTCTGTCTGGGCAAAATCTTCTGCAGATTTTAGCGGAACATTTACGCTAACATAAAACTTAATTTTAGGCTCGGTGCCGCTTGGCCTGGCCGAAACTTTGGTGCCATCTTCTGTAATAAACTGCATTACATTAGATTTTTCGAGGCCGATGTTATTTACATTGCCGGATACAAGGTTTTTGTGCGTCTGTTCCTGATAATCGAGCACTTCTACAACTCTGGCGTTGCCAAGCGATTGTATAGGCTGGCTGCGGTAACCGCGCATCATTTCGGCAATTTGCTCGGCCCCGGTTTTTCCTTTTTTAGTGATAGAGAGCAGGTCTTCTTTATAAAAACCAAACTCCTGATAAATCTCCAGTAATAAATCGAAAATTGATTTGCCCTGATCTTTAGCAAACGCGGCAAGCTCTGCAAGAATGGCGCAAGCGGCTACAGCGTCTTTGTCGCGCACAAAATCGCCGATAGAGTAGCCGTAACTTTCTTCGCAGCCCGCTATGTAGGTTTGCTTTCCTTCCAGCTCGCGAATAATACCGGCTATGTATTTAAAACCAGTTAGGGTGTTATAGCAATTTACGTTGTGCTTTTCCGCGATCCGGTCTATCAGGTCGGTGGTAACGATGGTTTTTACAATAAATTCGTTACCGGTTAGTTTGCCGGCTTTTTTCCAGGCTTTTATCAGATAATACATTAGCAAAGCGCCTGTTTGGTTGCCGTTCATCAGCACAAACTTTCCGGTGTTATCTTTTACCGCAATGCCAACTCTGTCGGCGTCGGGGTCGGTGGCTAAAACCAGGTCGGCCTCTATCGCTTCGGCTTTTTTCAGGGCAAGCGACATGGCTTCTTTTTCTTCCGGGTTTGGGTAAATTACCGTTGGGAAGTTGCCGTCAGAAACAGCCTGTTCTTCTACAATCTGCACATTGCTAAACCCAAACCTCTTCAATATTTCCGGTACCAGGGTTATGCCCGTGCCATGCAGCGGCGTAAATATAATTTTAAGGTCGTGGTGCTTTTTTATCGCTTCCTTAGAAACAGATAAAGCCAGAATTTCCTGCAGATAGGCTTCTTCTAC
>JAFADQ010000174.1 GCA_023424725.1 Bacteroidota bacterium | reverse complement strand
GCTTCGGGGTCGCCGTCGGCCACCATTTTGGTAGAGTTGCCGATAAAGCTTTTTATCCAGGCTTCGTCGCGGCGTTTGTGCACGTCTTTCAGGTCGGGCCCAACCATTTTCTCGCCAATAGCATGGCAGGTTTTGCAGTTGTTCTCGAAAATAGTTTTACCGTCTACCTGTGCTTGTGCACCGGCAGGGGCTAAGGCTGCGAAGGCCAAAAAAGCGGCCAGTACAACTTGTTTTGTGTATGCGAATTGCTTTTTCATGACCGGTATTCTTCTTCGGTTACAACACACTCGTTTTCGTTTTGAAGCGGGATCTGGCTCATCATCTTTATGTATTCTTTGCGCGAGGTGAACACGTAGATCGACAAACCCACAAAGAAGATAAAGAAAATCAGGAGGGAGATCAGCGGGAAGAGCTGGATTCCCTCAACCGCCTTTAAAATATTCTTGTACATGATTTTTATGATTTAAACCTCATCCCCGGCCCTTCTCCACAGGAGAAGGGTGCCAACGCTGCCTGAGTCGTTAAAACCGCAGGTTTTAACCCTCCCTTCTCCTGTGGAGAAGGGTCGGGGATGAGGTGATTTAATTATTCCGTTTCCTGCACTTTTATGTCGGTGCCAAGGCGCTGCAAATAAGCAATCAGGGCAACAATTTCGGAGTTGGCTTTCACCTCTATTCCTTCTTTAGCGAGGTTGTTTTTGATGCCCACAGCCTGCTTCATTGCATCGTCTATCGCCCGCTGCTCGTAGCCTTCTTCGTAAGGTGTGCCCAGCTTGCGAAGCGCCGCAATTTTCGCTTCGGTATCGGCAAAATCCAGCTCGTTATCTACCATCCAGCTATATTCCGGCATAATAGATCCCGGCGACATAGACGTTGGGTCTACCATGTGGTGATAGTGCCACGAATCGGGGTATTTGCCTCCTACACGGTGCAAATCGGGCCCGGTGCGCTTAGAGCCCCACAAGAACGGACGGTCGTACACGAACTCTCCCGCCTTAGAGTACTCGCCGTAGCGCTCGGTTTCGGAGCGGAACGGCCTTACCATTTGTGTGTGGCAGTTCACGCAGCCTTCTTTAATGTAGAGGTCGCGGCCTTCCAGCTCAAGCGATGTGTAAGGTTTCACACTGGCGATGGTGGGTACGTTAGAGTCTATCAGGAAGGTCGGGATCATTTCTACTGCGCCGCCTATTAAAATGGCCACAGTAGCCCAGATGCTCATTTGTACCGGACGGCGCTCTATCCAGCGGTGCCAGTGCCCGTTGTGTTCTTTTTCTTCGGCTGCCGGGCGTAAAGGTGCGGCTTCGGCTTTTTCTTCCGGCACTAAGGCACCGGCCTTGGCAGTTTTGTAGAGGTTATACACCATCAGGAATACACCGCTCAGGTACAAAATTCCACCAATTCCGCGGAGGTAATACATCGGCACCAGGTTAAGCACAGTCTCCAGGAAATTAGGGTACTGTAGCATGCCGTCGGCGCTAAACTGTTTCCACATTAAGCCCTGGGTAAAACCAGCCCAGTACATCGGAATCGCATAAAACAAGATACCCAGTGTGCCTAACCAGAAGTGCGTATTGGCCAGTTTTGTAGAGTGTAATTTAGATTTGTATAAGCGCGGCCATAACCAGTACAGCACCGCGAAAGTTAAAAAGCCGTTCCAGCCCAGCGCGCCAACGTGCACGTGCGCCACGATCCAGTCGGTAAAGTGCGCGATGGCGTTCACGTTTTTAAGCGAAAGCATCGGCCCTTCGAAAGTAGCCATACCGTAAGCGGTAATTGCCACAACAAAAAACTTTAGTACCGGATCTACGCGCACTTTATCCCATGCTCCGCGAAGCGTTAACAACCCGTTGATCATACCGCCCCAGCTTGGAGCCAGCAACATCACCGAGAAAACAACCCCCAGGCTTTGTGCCCAATCTGGCAGCGCGGTGTATAATAAGTGGTGAGGGCCGGCCCAGATATAGATAAAAATAAGCGACCAGAAGTGGATAATAGACAAGCGATAGGAGTACACCGGCCGGTTGGCTGCTTTGGGCAAAAAGTAGTACATCATACCCAGATAAGGCGTGGTGAGGAAAAACGCCACCGCGTTGTGGCCATACCACCACTGCACCAGCGCATCTTGCACACCGGCGTAAGCCGAGTAGCTCTTAAGGAAAGTAACCGGCATCTCGAACGAGTTAACGATGTGCAGCACGGCAACCGTTAAGAAAGTAGCGATGTAAAACCAGATACCTACATACAAATGGCGCTCGCGGCGTTTTGCAATCGTTCCGAACATGTTCCAGCCAAACACTACCCAGATTAAGGTAATGGCGATATCGATTGGCCACTCCAGCTCTGCATACTCTTTAGAAGTAGTGTAACCAAGCGGAAGCGTTGCCACCGCCGAAACGATAATAAGCTGCCAGCCCCAGAAATGTATCTTGCTCAGGGCATCGGAATACATGCGGGTTTTTAGCAAGCGCTGCAGGGAGTAATAAACGCCCATAAAAATACCGTTGCCCACAAACGCGAAAATTACCGCATTGGTGTGCAACGGGCGAATACGGCCAAACGTGGTGTACGGCGTACCCATGTTAACATCGGGGTTCGCCAGCTGAAAAGCGGCTATCACTCCGATAAGCATTCCGGCAATGCCCCAAAACACGGTGGCAATACCAAAATCGCGGACAATTTTATTGTCGTAAAAAAACGTATCCACCGCATTAAGTGTCTTTTGAACAAGTTTTGGTGGTTGCTTTAGCTCTTCAACTAACATAGCTGGAATTTGGGTTTTTTAGTGCCTCAAAGTTCCGAATGAATGTTATTTTAAAAGATGACGAAAGTCACTTTTAAGGCTGATAGTTATCAAGGGTTTAATGTTGTACCTTCGCGCTTTTGGTTACAATCTGTTAGAACTAATGCTCTGTTCTGGAAATTTTTAATTTGAAATTTCAGTGCGGATGACGGTTCCAGGTCCAAAAAGGACGCTTGAAGGTCATCTGGTAATACTGAAACTTTCAGAACCGAGTAATTAGCTTTATCAACTCCAAATCTCATTCCTTCTCTCCAGACCAAAAAACAATTAAATGCAGCACAAACGATTTATCTTTTACTGGCTTTTAACCGGTTGTTTTCTTATCGCGGTCATGGTGGTAATAGGCGGCATTACCCGGCTCACACATTCGGGCTTATCGATGGTAGAATGGCACATGATTGTGGGGTCTTTGCCGCCCATTACCGAGGC
This sequence comes from Bacteroidota bacterium, assembly GCA_023424725.1. Taxonomy (GTDB): domain Bacteria; phylum Bacteroidota; class Bacteroidia; order Cytophagales; family Hymenobacteraceae; genus JAFADQ01. The sequence goes on along the minus strand of JAFADQ010000174.1, from coordinate 6,241 downwards.
TCAATGGCTCGAGCCTTTCCAGAAATACCAGCAAAGCCCTGAATATCAGCTTAAAAATTCGCACTTTACATTAGAGGAGTTTAAAAGCATTTACTGGTGGGAATATATTCACCGTTTTCTGGGCCGCACCATCGGGCTGGTGTTTTTGCTTCCGTTTGTGTTTATGTGGATGCGCGGCTGGCTAACTGCAGAATGGAAAAAGAAATTAATAGGGCTGCTCTTGTTAGGTGCTTTTCAGGGAGTTTTGGGCTGGTATATGGTAAAAAGCGGTTTGGTAAAAAACCCGTATGTGAGCCATTATAGGCTTGCCGCGCATTTAATAAGTGCTTTTGCTGCCTTTGGCTACACACTTTGGCTGGCTTTGCAAATAATGTATTCCGGGCAAAAAGAGCCTGGAAGATCGTTGCCAAAATTGTTACCGGTTGGGTTTTTAGCGCTCCTGGTGGTGCAGATTATTTATGGAGCATTTGTGGCCGGTTTACGCGCCGGTTATGCCTATAACACTTTTCCGAAAATGGGAAATAGCTGGGTTCCGGACGATGTTTTTGCGCTGCAACCCTTGTGGCAAAATTTTCTGGAGGGCGGCGCGGGCGTTCAATTCGTGCACCGTTGTTTGGCTTACCTGGTAGCTGCGATGGCCATTTTTATGGCCATTAAGGCACAAAAAACGGGCCTTGCAGCTTCTATACATACAAGTGTAAAATGGGTTTCAGGCTTGGTTGCATTGCAGTTTAGTTTGGGCGTTGCCACGTTATTATTGGCCGTTCCGGTTTGGTTGGGCGTATTACACCAGTTTGGCGCGTTGCTGCTGTTTGCGGGTAGTTTAGTGTTGATATTTCAGAACCGGCGGGTGAGGAAAGAGGAGAGGGTTTTGGAAGCGGCGTGAGGTTTTTGGAAAAGAAGAAAAAGTCCGGCTTTTTGGCCGGACTTAGATGCTTTTTTGATGCTTGCAGGGTGGTTGTTAAAATCAGAATTTACAGAATTAAGAAATCGTGAAAATAACTTTCTTCCGGCAAGAAATATAATTCAGAAAATCCTCTAATTCAGAAAATTCTGATTCAGACAATTATAGCACCATTTCGGGCACTTCGCCCTCAACAATAAGTTTGCCTGCGGTGGCTGCTTTTATATCGTCTACAGAAACGCCGGGAGCCCGCTCCAGAAGCTTAAATCCGCCTTCGGGCATTACTTCCATTACGCAAAGCTCCGTAACTATTTTCTTTACGCAGCGCACGCCCGTAATTGGCAAGGTGCATTCTTTCAATAACTTAGAATCGCCGTGTTTGCTGGTGTGCTGCATGGCCACGATTATGTTTTTAGCCGAAGCTACCAGATCCATCGCGCCGCCCATGCCTTTTACCATTTTACCAGGGATTTTCCAGTTCGCGATATCGCCGTTTTCCGATACTTCCATGGCGCCTAAAACGGTAAGCTGCACGTGCTCGCCCCGAATCATACCAAAACTTTCGGCAGAACTGACCAGGGCAGAACCATCCATAAACGTTACAGTTTGCTTGCCGGCATTTATCAGGTCGGCATCTTCTTCGCCCTCGAAAGGGAAGGGGCCCATGCCCAGCAAACCGTTTTCTGATTGCAGCACCACGTTAATTCCTTCCGGAATGTAATTAGCCACCAGCGTTGGTATTCCGATGCCGAGGTTTACATAAAAACCGTCCTGCAGTTCGCGGGCAATTCTTTTGGCAATTCCGTGTTTATCTAAAGGCATTTTTTTGGTAGTAAGTAGTGAGTATTGGGTAGCGAGACTTTTAAATAGTATGTTTTATTGCCAACTTAAAATCGCTCACTGCCAATTTAAATTTTATTGTTGATTGTTAGTTGTTAATTGTTGAATCCGGAAAATTATCCATTCATCCTTTCTTCCATTCAACCATTCATCTATCGTTGCCTTACCGTGCGCTGCTCTATGCGTTTTTCGTAATCTTTGCCCTGGAAAATGCGCTGCACATAAATGCCGGGCGTGTGAATTTCGTTCGGGTCTAATTCGCCGGCAGGTACCAATTCTTCTACTTCGGCAATGGTAATTTTGCCTGCCGCAGCCATCATCGGGTTAAAATTGCGGGCTGTTCCTTTGTAAATAAGATTTCCGGCGGTGTCGCCTTTCCAGGCTTTTACCAGAGCGAAATCGGCTTTAAGCCAGCTCTCGAGCAGGTACATTTTGCCGTTAAATTCGCGGGTTTCTTTGCCTTCTGCCACCTCGGTTCCGTAGCCTGCAGGGGTAAAAAAAGCGGGTATTCCGGCGCCACCGGCACGGCAGCGCTCGGCCAGGGTACCTTGCGGAATTAGCTCCACTTCTAACTCACCGGAAAGTAACTGACGCTCGAATTCGGCGTTTTCGCCAACATAAGAGCTTATCATTTTCTTTACCTGTTTTGTTTGAAGCAAAAGGCCAATGCCAAAATCGTCTACGCCGGCATTATTAGATATACAGGTTAAATTTTTTACGCCTTTGTCGCGAAGTTCGGCAATGCTGTTTTCCGGGATGCCACAAAGTCCGAAACCGCCCAGCATTAGCGTTGCGCCATCCGGAATATCTTGTAAGGCCTCGCGGGCATCTTTTACAACTTTATTTATCATAGCAATGTAGCGAATTCAGGTTTTAATTGTTTGTATCGGGTGCAAAATTGGCCAACGCAGCTTTTGCGTTTACTTCATCCTGGTGCAACTGCGCTTTAAGCTCTTCCAGCGAATCGTATTTTTCTTCGTCGCGAAGCCAGCTTATAAAGTGTATGGTCAGTTCGTGGCCGTAAATATCTTTATTAAAGTCGAAAATATAAACTTCTATCGTAACAGATGTTCCGCCTACCGTCGGATTTGTACCAATACTCAGCATTCCGCCGTAGGTTTGGTTGTTTAGCTTGCAGGTTACGGCGTAAATGCCAATGGCCGGAATTAATTTATACAGCTCCGGAACAGAAATATTAGCGGTAGGATAACCAATTGTGCGGCCCAGTTTTTTTCCTTCTACCACTTTTCCGGTTACAGAATAGGGGCGGCCCAGATACAACGCGGCGGTTTCTACTTTGCCCTGTTCTAACGCCTTTCTTATCTTGGTAGAGCTAATGCCTACCTGGTCTATATCCTGGCGCGGAATTTCTTCTACGCCAAAGCCAAAAGAGGCGGCGTTGTGGTTAAGGTACTCAAAATTTCCTTCGCGGTTTTTGCCGAAATGATGATCGTAGCCAATAACCAGTTTTTTGGTGCCTACAGCCTCTACTAATATCTTTTGCACATATTCTTCAGAACTCAGCTCGCTGAATTCTTTGGTAAAAGGCACGATAAGCAAATACTCTACTCCCAGGCCTGCGAGCAGCAATTTTCGCTCTGTTATGGTAGAAAGCAGTTTAAGCGAATCGTTATTCGGGTTAATAACCAGCCGCGGGTGAGGCCAGTACGTTATTACCACGCTTTGGCCTTGCAGGTGTTTGGCATTTTCTATAAGGCGCTGCAAAATTTCGCGGTGGCCAAGGTGCACGCCATCGAACGTGCCGCTGGTTACAACCGGAAACGGCAACTCAGGAAAATCTTCTATTTTCTCGATTATTTTCACTGTTGCTGTTGCTCTTGTTCTTTTTGTGCGCGGTAATCTTTGGCTGTAACGAGCATGTTTTCGAGGCTCGCAGCTTCTGAGAGATGATACTTGCCAATTCGGGTACGCACCAACTTAGATAAATAAGCGCCCGCGCCCAGAGCCGTGCCGAAATCGCGGGCCAGGCTACGGATATACGTTCCTTTAGAAACCGCTACCCTGAAATCTACTTTTGGCAGATCTATATTGGTGATCTCGAATTCGGTAATGGTAACTGTGCGGGGCGGAATTTCAGCCTCCACACCTTTGCGCGCCAGCTTATACGCCCGCTGCCCGTTTATGTGTACCGCAGAATAAAGAGGCGGAATTTGCTGTTGCTCGCCAATAAATTTCTTCGCCGTTTCGTGAATTTGCTCTTCGGTAATATGGCTGATGTCGAAGGTAGCGTCCGGGTCTGTTTCGGCATCGAGAGATGGGGTAGTGGCGCCCAGCGTAAACGTGCCGGTGTATTCTTTATCGGCGTTCTGGATTTCTTCAATACGCTTCGTAAATTTTCCGGTGCACAAAATAAGCAAACCAGTAGCCAAAGGATCGAGAGTGCCCGCGTGGCCAATTTTCTTCACCTTTAGCGCATACCGCAACTTGTTCACCACATCAAACGAGGTCCAGGTAAGCGGCTTGTCTATCAGCAGCACTTCTCCGGCTTCGAAATCGTACGTGTGTTTCATATCGTATAGCGTAGTGAGTATTGCGTAGTGCGATTAAAATTTTAATGATGAATTTCAGACCTTACTTTGAATTCTGATTGTAAATGGTGCTAAATCGATTTTAATTTTGTCGCACTACGCAATTCGAATTACGCTATACTACAAAAATTACACTTTCAAATCTACACCCATTGCCAGCATGGCCAGCAATAGTAAACCAAGCGCGATGCGGTAATAGCCGAAAACCTTGAAACCGTATTTTGTAAGAAAGGTGATAAAGCCTTTTATGGCCAGAATAGCTACGATAAATGCCACAATATTGCCCACTAAGAGCACTTGCAGATCTTGCTGCTGTATGGCTTCGTAATCTTTTAAAAGCTTGTAACCGGCAGCCGCAAACATGGTTGGCACCGCTAGAAAAAACGAGAATTCGGCGGCAGCTTTGCGGCTTAATCCTTTGCTCATGCCGCCAATAATGGTGGCCGCAGATCTTGATACTCCCGGAATCATGGCGATACACTGAAAAAAGCCAATTTGCAGCGCCGTGAGGTAAGAAATATGGTTGCTGTCTTTGCCTTCGCCGTTAAATATTTTATCGATAAAAATAAGCACAATGCCGCCCAATAACAGCGAAATTGCCACCACGAGCACGCTTTCCAGCATGGCGTCTATTATATCGCCCAGGAAAAAACCAAAAAAAGCAGCGGGCAGAAACGCGACAAACAGCTTAAAATAAAAATCGAGCGACTGAAAAAACCGTTTCCAGTATAACACCACAACCGACAGGATGGCGCCGAACTGAATATTAACCGTAAAGATCTTGGTAAACGACTCTTCGCTAATGCCCATCAGCGACGAGGTGATGATCATGTGGCCGGTAGAAGAAATGGGAAGAAACTCTGTTAAACCTTCTACAATGGCCAGTATTATTGCCTCAACGTACGTCATTCTTTGGTGCAGATCGGGCAAAAATAGCGAAGAACTCAATTACAAAACCCAGCATAAGCACAATAGGGCCCAGGGTTATTCCCAAAACTCCGATGCCGTATTGCTCGCTGTCCATTGTCATAATAAACAAGCCAAGCGCTATCACCACCAAACCAACTATCATGATCTGGTAATTTCTGCGGCCAAAAGCCAGCCTTGTAGGTTCTTTTTCCATTAAAATATTTTAACTTATTGATTGTTACTGGTTAATTGTTGGTTGTTACTTATTGCCGATCCCGTTGATCCATGTTTGTTTTTGACCCTGTAGCGGCCCTTAAACTGGCATCCGCAGCTTCGCGAAAACAATTAACTATCAGCAATTAACAAAACCATTCATTTAATTGTAGTTTGTTGATCGGTTCAGGTTGCTATATGTAATTACTTTTACCCTGTGTAGCCCTTAAAATTGGCCGCCGCAGCCCCGAATTTACAATCAGCAACCAACAACTAATACAACTCGTCGAGCGATAATTTCATGTATTTGTTAACGGCCCTGTAGGCAGCAATAAACCCTATAATACAGCCTAACACCAGCACGCCTATCATTAACACGCCAATTTGCACCGGGTCTTGCAATACCGAAAGCTCCGGTACCTGCATAGTGGCATATTGCAGCAAAATAAGCAGCAGCAAAATAGCGATTACACCGGCGGTAAGCCCGTGCCATGTTGCCCGGCTTAAAAAAGGCCTCTGAATAAAACTGCCGGTGGCGCCAACCAACTGCATACTTCTTATTAAAAAGCGCTGCGAAAACATAGCCAGCTTTATGGTATTATTTATCAGCAAAACAGCCGATAGCAACAATATTAAGGCAAAACCAAGCAGCACAATGCTTATTTTGCGCATATTGCTGTTAATAGAATCTATCAGGTTTTCGGCGTATGTAACCTCATAAATGCCGTTCACAGCCTCTAGCTCTTTCTTTATTCTGGCCAGGTTCGCTTTGTCAGAATGCTGAGCGGCAATGCGCAGCATCAGCATATCGCGAAGCGGGTTGTTG
>JAFADQ010000136.1 GCA_023424725.1 Bacteroidota bacterium | reverse complement strand
CGACGAAGCTTTGCAGAAAACGCTGCGCACAAATATTAACACCATGGCCAGCCCTGATGCCGACGAAAAAATAGTAGACGAATTAATTTCTGTTCTGACGTGAAGCTGGAAAACATAAAACAGGTATACTTTCTTGGCATTGGCGGCATTGGCATGAGCGCCATTGCCCGGTGGTTTCGTGCCCAGGGCCTGCCTGTTTCGGGTTACGATAAAACCCGCACCGCGCTTACAAATTCGCTGGAAGAAGAAGGAATTAGAGTACATTTTGAGGATGAAGTTTCCAGCATCGGCGAAGATATTTTAGCCAATAAAGAAACGACCTTAGTAGTGCTAACGCCTGCTATTCCGGCCGGGCACAAACAATGGCAGCACCTGCGCGATAACGGCTACACAATTTTAAAGCGTTCGCAGGTTTTAGGCATCATCACGGCAAATCATTTTACCATAGCAGTGGCAGGCACACATGGCAAAACCACCACTTCCACCATGGTAGCCTGGTTTTTGCATGCCGCAGGTATAAACTGCACCGCATTTCTGGGAGGCATTGCTGCTAATTTTAACTCTAATTTATTGTTGGCTGCAAGGCCCGAAAAACAGGTTGTTGTAGTAGAAGCCGACGAGTACGACCGCTCTTTTTTAACCCTGTTTCCGGATGTGGCCGTGGTTACCTCTACAGACCCCGACCACCTGGATATTTACGGACAGCACGACGAACTAAAGAAAAGCTTCGCGCAGTTTGTAAGCCAGGTAAAACCAAATGGTGTTTTATTCCGGCAAAACAGCCTCGATACAGATCTGAAAGCCGGCCAAACTTTAACCTATTCTTTAGAAAGCGGCGATATAAAAGCGGTTAGTACCAGAGCCGAAAACGGCATCTTTACCTTTGATGTAGAAAGCCCGATGGGAAATATTGCCGGGCTAGAACTGGCAGTGCCTGGTTTCCATAATGTAGAAAACGCGCTGGCGGCTATAGGTATCGCGCAGCAATTGGGCATTTCCGGAGATCAAATACGCAGCGCTGTGGCCAGCTATAAAGGAGTAAAACGGCGCTTCGAGTACATTGTCCGTACAGAAAATACGGTTTATATAGACGATTACGCCCATCATCCGCGCGAGATAGAAGCATTTCTGACTTCTGTAAGAGCCTTGTATCCGGACCGTAAAATCCTGGCCATTTTTCAACCGCATTTATTTACACGTACCCGCGACTTTGCCGACGCCTTTGCCGGGAGCCTGAGCCTTGCAGATGAAGTGATTTTAGTAGACATTTATCCGGCAAGAGAAGAGCCTTTAACGGGTGTTTCTTCTGAAATGATTCTAAATAAGGTAGATGTGGAAAAAAAAATGTTGATTTCTTTGGGTCAAGTGCTTGATAATCTAAAAAAAATGCCTAAACTGGACGTGATTTGCACCATAGGCGCCGGAAATATAGATACACTTGTTACCCCAATTGCACAACTTATTAACAATGCACGGCCATGAGTGTGAATAAAACCCTAAAAGCTACAGTTTTTAGCGTACTTTTACTTATTGTAATGGGCGGCCTTATTGGTTTTGTACAAAAACGCCAGGAAGCAAGATTGTGCAGCCATGTTACCATTGGAATAGACAACGAGTACAATAATTTTTTTATAGATCAATCGGATGTAAAAGCTTTGCTCACCAAAGACGATACGGCACCGGTTGAGGGAACAAAAAATGAAGAGATTAGCCTGAAAGCGCTGGAACTACGGATCAAATCTCATAAATTTGTAAAAGATGCGCAGGTACACCGCGACCTTGCCGGAAATCTTGTTGTAGATATAAAACAAAACAGGCCTGTTGCCCGACTTATTCTATCCGATGAAGACCGTTATATAGATCAGAAAGGCTCTTTTTTACCTCTTTCAGATCGTTACACCGCACGTGTATTACCGGTTATTGCCGAGGGTGGCTTAGTTCTTTCGCAGGAGTTCTTAAGTTCTGAAAAATCCAGACCCTACCTGGATGTTTTAAACTATATAGATACGCACGATTTCTGGAAAGCCCAGCTTGCAGAAATGCATATTTTACCTGACGGAAAACTTTATTTTATACCGCAGATAGGCGACCATAAAATTGAGTTCGGGTTGCCTGAGAATGTAGAAGTTAAGCTTAATAAGCTGATGGTTTTCTATAAAGAAGTGGCTCCAAACATGGGCTGGGAAAAGTACCAACGCATAAATTTAGAATTTGAAAACCAGATTGTCTGCGAATAACACGAACTGATACTATGCAAAACGAGGATAAAATAGTTGTCGGCCTTGATATAGGCACCACCAAAATTTGCGTACTGGTGGGCCGCAAAAACGAATTCGGGAAGTTGGAAATTCTTGGAATGGGCAAAGCCGTTTCTGAGGGTGTAATGCGCGGGATAGTTTCTAACATAGATAAAACCGTAGATGCCATTAAAAAAGCATTGCGCCAGGCCGAAGAGCAATCGGGCATAAACATTGGAATTGTAAACGTGGGCATTGCCGGCCAGCACATAAAAAGCCTGATGCATAGCGGGCACATTATGCGCGGTACTTCCGATAATGAAATTACGATAGACGATGTAAACCGCCTTACCAACGATATGTACCGTTTGGTAACGCCGCCGGGCACCGAGATAATTCATGTAATGCCGCAGGATTATAAGGTAGATTACGAAGATGCCATTATAGACCCTGTAGGAATGGCGGGCATCCGTCTGGAAGGAAATTTTCATATCATCACCGCGCAAAGCAACGCCATCAACAACATAAACAAATGCGTGATGCGTGCCGGCCTGGAGATAGATAACCTGATTCTGGAGCCGTTGGCATCGAGCATGGCCGTGCTGAGCGACGAAGAAAAAGAAGCCGGTGTTGCCCTGATAGATATTGGCGGCGGTACTACAGATCTGGCCATTTTTAAAGACAACATTATTCGCCACGCGGCAGTGCTTCCTTTTGGCGGCAACATCTTAACACAAGATATAAAGCAGGGTTGCGCGGTAATGCAAAACCAGGCCGAGCAGCTTAAAATTAAGTTTGGCCGCGCCATTTCCGGCGAGGCCAGCGATAACGAAATAGTTTCTATACCCGGCCTTCGCGACCGCGCTCCAAAAGAGATTTCGCTTAAAAACCTGGCGCACATTATAGAGGCACGCATGGAAGAAATTGTGGAGCTGGTGTATGCCGAGATTGTGCGCAGCGGCTACGCGAATAACCTGGCTGCGGGCATCGTTATTACGGGTGGTGGCGCCCAACTGCAAAATCTGGTGCAACTGGTAGAATATATTACCGGCATGGATGCCCGCATAGGTTACCCTAACGAGCACCTGGGCAAGAGCAAAATAGAGGCTGTAAAGTCGCCTATGTACGCTACTTCTGTTGGGTTGGTGTTGGCCGGTTATCATTCTATAGACGAACGGTTAAACCGGCAGGCAGAAAGCGCTTATAACTCAACGGGGCAATCGGCAGCTAACAATGCCCGCGCTCCGCAGCCGCAAGCAGACAGCACCGGAAGCGGCAGCAGCTTCTTCAAGAATATCCTGGACCGGACGAAAGGTTTGCTGATCGACGATTTCGACGATAAAGCGAGCTATTAATTAATTTATCAGAAAATTTTTACAGGCCCGAATATTTATCCACATTGGCTTACTTCAGGAACAAAAAGCAGATTTACTCGCTTCTTTGTGTCCTGACCCGGAAAGCCAAAAAGAGTACAGAGCGATTATTGTTAGGCCCTGATGGCCCAAAAATTGCCCGCTACAGCATTATCACGACACGAGTATATACAACAAAACAGTAGAGGAGAGCTACATTTATGACATCATTCAAATTCGACCTTCCCAGCAACAACCAGTCTATCATTAAGGTGATTGGTGTGGGCGGTGGCGGCAGCAATGCCGTAAACCACATGTACAGCCAGGGCATTAAAGATGTGGAGTTTGTTATCTGCAACACAGATAAACAAGCTTTGCACAGCAGCCCCGTACCCAACAAGCTTCAGATAGGTTCGCACTTAACAGAAGGGCTGGGCGCCGGCGCAAACCCCGAGCGTGGCAAACAAGCTGCCTTAGAGAGCAAAGAAGAAATTCGCGAAGCCCTTGGCCACGATACCAAAATGGTGTTTATTACCGCTGGTATGGGCGGCGGAACCGGAACCGGAGCCGCGCCGGTAATTGCTAAAATCGCCAAAGAAATGGATATCCTTACGGTGGGTATCGTAACGGCGCCGTTTGTGTTTGAAGGCAAGAAAAAGCGCCAGCAGGCCGAAAACGGAATTAAAGAACTAAGCGAAAACTGCGATACCATTCTGGTAATTCTGAATGATAAGTTGCGCGAAATGTTTGGTAATTT
>JAFADQ010000133.1 GCA_023424725.1 Bacteroidota bacterium | reverse complement strand
TTCGAGACCGGGTTGAGTGCATTCGCCGCTTCTTTCTCTGTGGCGGTAGACCACTCATTCTCAGAAAAATTGAGAAAAGCGATTTTTTGAGAGTTTACTTGGGTGTAAAAAGGCTGCCGCACTTTTTCCGGCTCATCAGAAGCCCCTACATAACCAATTCCGGCCTGAAGCAATAGCCGTATTGTATTGGAAAGGCCTTCGGTGCCATAATCCAGAATATGATTATTGGAAAGCGTAACCAGGTTAATACCCGCGAATTTAAGCGCCTCTATGGCGGCAGGCGGGGCTTTCAGCACAGGCCCTGTTTTTACTATTGGCGCACCTGCATCTATCACAGCCGACTCCAAATTGGTTACTGCTATATCGACAGAGCGCATAACAGCAGCCATATCGCCAAAAACGGTTTCAAACTCACCCTCTTCAAATAATTTCCCAACCCGGCTGCCTCCGCGAGAGCCTCCATAAAAATCGCCGGAGATAAATATTTTTGCTTGCTCCATTCTACTTTCCTTTTTCAGAAATGATCAGGCTACCCAGTTGGTCGGAAGACATAAACTCGACATTCGGGTATTTCTTTACAATTCCGGAAAGCAAAGTTACTAATTGCCGCAGGTTATCGGTTCTGTTTTTCTCCGCCATTCCCCCCATAAAATTCAGCCGGTGGGTAGATATAATGGCCGGCTTCTGATGAAAAAATGCGATAGAAACATCCTGCATCGCTTTTTCAACCCAATTTACACCGGGCTTACCCGTAGGCTCGAACTGTACATTGCGGATAAGGTAAACCTGCCCGCAGGTATTAAAGCTGCCCAATACATGCTTTTTTACCGCGATCCCGTTTTCGGAAGGAGCCTGCTGCGCCCTTGCCCCCTGTATTATCTCTACGCCGTTGGCCTTTAAGGCTGGCTCCAAGCCGGAGTGCCAGGTATAGTTAGGCGCGATAAAAGACAGCGACCGAAAACCGAACTGTTGCTCAAAAAGGTTTAGCCCGTCTATTATTATTTTTTTATGATCTTCTATTTCTTCGTATCGCTCTAAATTATAAGCCGATAAAAAGCTGCTTCTTTTCTCGGTTGTAATGGTTTTACTTATACCAAACAGAGATTGGGCAAATGCAAATCTGGTTTCAGGCATATTATTCTTCAAAGCCTGCATCCAGTACCTCACATTCAGGTGCTCACGGCCATGATACTGGGCTTTATAGACACCAGTCTGATGTCCCTGGGCAATTAAGCCCATCATATTAACGCCAGGATAATAAGCATTATAGGTTTCTGTTACTGGTTCATAATAGTACCGTTCAAATCCGGAAGCAGCGATCTTCGCAAAATCCGGGTTTGCGACAATGCTGTTGGCTGTTAGTATAGCAGGCTTGCCCGCCGAATCTTTAACAGACGAGAGCGCCTCGAAAAGCGCTTCCAGATCTTGCCCCGACTCCAATTTATCGAACATGTTGTACGGACACTTATCTACTTTAACGCCATAATTCAGCAGCTCGCGGTAGGCCTCTGCCGAGGGCATCCGAACGCTCCCCCAATCATCCGATTCCAGCACTACTATTTGGCGTTTACTTTTCCAGCCTTTTAAATTGACTGAGTGGCTGCGCAGGCGCTCTTTTATTTTATTTAGCATCCTTACAATATAATAACTATTGCTACTTTATCAATTCGATAAGAGGAAGTTCAACCGATCCGAAATAAAGGAATGTAAAAAAATTACCTAAAATATTAACATTTAAAGAATCAAATCCTATCCGTAGAGATACAAGTCCATAAAACAATAGCCCTGGCGAAACAAGGTAAATTAGATTTTTCATCCGGGCATAGAATTCAGAGTAATTTGTTGCTATAAAAAAACTCACAAACACAAATAAATAAGCAATTAGTAAGAACCTACCTCCGGAAGGCATAAGACTGCTAAAGTTAGCGAATGACAGAAATAACAAAGCAAAGGAGTAAATAGAATAAATTTTAGGATTTAGCCTTATTATATCTTTACAAAAAGCATATGTATAAATCACTAATATATACACAGTCCATTTCAGAACAGATGTATAATAAACGGCATGCCAACTTTTCTTTTTTACACCAAATGCAGCCCTTTCCGCCAAAATCCGTTCATCGGGGGTGTATGTTTCAACGTTGGCATGCAAGAAGTCCGGCAGGAAAGAGGTTAATAAATTTCTAACTGCCCCAAAATCTATTTCGTTAATAAACAGCGTAATTAAAAAAGCATAGAAAAACACTTTTAAACGAGGACCCGTTACCAAGTAGGTTGCAAAAACTAATATAGGTAACACGAATGAAAAGTGAATAAAAAAGGGAATAAGCACAAACACTAGTCCCTGCTTCTGCTTGCCTTTTATAATGTATGTTGCTGCTCCGTAAAAGAAAACATGAGCAGCCGTCCACATCCTTACACTGTTAAGATTCCAGAATGGAATAACGAGTGCAAAAGCAATTAGTATTAATATATGAATAGGCTTTATCTTTATTTTCAGGAAGTCTATTAAAAACCAAATATTACGCGAATAAAAAAATCCAAAGACTAAACCTACGAAAAAGTAAAAAACGCGGAAATTATCGGTAAATCTGGAAACCAGATAAGCCAGACCAGGATTAAAAATATCATCGAATGGAAGCCGGAAGTGATAGTTTGGCTTAACTTTGTAAAAATTCGAAATAAAATCGGAAAATCTTATATCCTGTCGATACCAAGATTCTACCATTAATTTATAATCATTCGCGTCGCTTGTTTCACTGGGTATGCTAAAAGATAACGCATAAAAAACCACAAACAGCCAAACAATATTCCGGGCCCAATTCGTATTATAATTTCTAAAAGCTAAGGCCAAAGAAATCAGTGGCGAAATCAGAAAAATCACAAGTGCATAAAAACCATTTTGTTTCCCGGTTGTTATCATTTTATTCTGCTAATGCCAGAAATCTCCTCGCTATATTCTCTATTCTGTACTGGTCTGGATTTTCAATTCTGTATGCAGAGTTAAAGTCTCCTTTCAAAAACTCATTTACTGCTGTCTTATTTAAATTTCCGGATGTAACAGATAAAATTGGCTTTTTAATAATGGCGTAATCTATTAACTTACTTGGAGACTGTGTAGTTCCTACATTTTCGAAGTTTAAAACAAAGTTTACTTCCGACAAATGATAAAGCAATTCGATCCTATCAGCCTCGCCCCGGTAATCTATACGGCTTCCAAACTTTTGCACCAATTCATTAGCAATCGCTTTATTTTTAGAATACAGGATGAACTTATACTCAATGTTTTCCTCTTCCAAAAATTGCAGTAGTTCCGTAGGGTCGCGCCTTTTCGGAACTAAACTTCCAGCGTAACCAAATTTCACTACACCATCGCTCTTAGCTTTTTCACTAAGTTTTACATCTTCAAAACGAAAGCCTTGCGGAATTACCCTTATTTTATCATGGAATTCAGGGTAATAACCTTCTTTCGCTTTTTCTGTAGGAATGGTTATAAAGTCTGCCCGCTTACAAAAATTTTTTTCGAAATACTGAAAATAAAAGGGCCGTTTAAATTGCATGTTGCTCGCAAGCATAAAGGGATCGCCACAATCGGCGACCCAGCAACCCGCCAAATTTCTGTTCTCTTCTAATGCCTTTGCCACTCCCCAGTGCACCGGGTGAGGTGCGCCTATGGAAATTAACAAATCGTAACGCTCCCCCTTCTCCTTTTTTAGTGCTTTATAAACAATATCCTTAAGTTGTATTTCTGGAAAAAGCAAAAACTGCTCTTTAAATCGTTTTACAACCCTATTAAGTGTGTTTAACTTTTTACTTTTTAGCCCCGATAAATCTGTTTCTCCCGGATCGCCAAGATCTTTAATATTTACTTTATGCTTAGCCTCAAATGCAGAGTGCTCAGTTCTTTTAAAGGTTAAAACAGTAACATTATTACCTTGTGCAGATAGTTCCTTAGCTAACTCGGTAGTTCTGAAGGACCGGGGAGAATTCTGAGGATAGAATGATCTGGAAATTATAAGTATTTCTTTTCTTTCCATTTCAGTATAACCTTAACAATGTTTCCACAATCCTCTCTGCCGACTTACCATCCCAAAGCGGCGGCACCTGCCCTTTTTTCCATTGGCCGGCAAATAACTTTTTAAGGGCAGGTTTAACATTTGCCGGATTAGTGCCCACCAGCATGTTAGTGCCAAGCTCTACCGTTTCGGGGCGCTCGGTATTATCGCGCAGCGTAAGGCAGGGCACGCCCATTACGGTGGTTTCTTCCGTTATGCCCCCCGAATCGGTTATTACAGCCTTTGCATGCTCTACCAGGTAATTAAACTCCAGGTATCCAAGCGGCTCCACAATTCTCAGGTTTTCGGCTTCTATCCCCAGCTCATGAAAAATCCGGGCAGTGCGCGGGTGGATAGGGAAAATTACCGGCAAACCCTGTACATTGCTTACAATTTCGTGTACCAGGTTTTTTAGTTTCGTGCCTTCGTCTACATTAGCCGGCCTGTGCAGGGTCATTACCAGGTAATTTTTAGCAGAGAGCGCCAAAGTATCGAAGAAATTTGGCCGGGTAAACTTTTCTTTGCTCGCGAGCAAGGTATCAATCATCACATTGCCCACAAAAAATATGCGCTCGTTTGGTACGCTGCTTTTCTGCAGGTTAATGTTGGCTGTTTCGGAGGTGGTGAAGAAATAATCGGTAATACTGTCGGTTACCAGCCGGTTTATTTCTTCGGGCATACTCATATCGAAAGACCGGATGCCGGCCTCTACATGTGCCACTCTGGTGTGCAGTTTTTTGGCCACCACAGCACAGGCCATAGTAGAGGTAACATCGCCTACTACCAGTACCAGATCTGCGGGGTTTTGCAGCAACTCTTTCTCGAAGGCAACCAGAATAGAAGCGGTTTGCTCTGCCTGAGAGCCGCCGCCGCAGGCCAGATTGGAATCCGGATGCGGTATGTTCAGCTCCCTGAAAAAGGTGTCGCTCATTTTTTCGTCGTAGTGCTGGCCGGTGTGCACCAGGCGGTGAGAAATCTGCTTTCCGGCGTTTCGCGCCCGCTGAATGGCATGAATAATGGGGGCCACTTTCATGAAATTCGGCCTTGCGCCGGCTATTATGGTAACTTTCATTCCGATGCTGAATTTTTTAGTCTGTCCTTCACTTCGCGTTTCACAAAGGCATTTAACAGCGATTTAAAATCCTTAATATTTCGGGTAAGCAAAACAGCCTCTTTAAAAAGGCGTAAGCGTTTTTCCAATGTATTATCCGGATATTTATTATACAAGTTATAATTCAATAAGTTTATCGTCGACTTTATTGCCTTTTCTCTTGTAAACTCATCTCTATTAAACTCATACAGCTCTTTATAAGAGTTATATGCTGCATTTGCATTAACCTTGCCTTGCTGCATACTGTTCATGCCTCCCGGATGAACGTTATATATGCCAAATACCTGTTTAAAATAATAGCCTTTACCTAAGACTAACAAGTGGTAAAAGAAATGAATATCCCTGCTGAAGTTATACCTATTGAACAATTCAATATCTATCGCAGCCTTTCGATAAAGGGTTGTCAGGGTTTTGGTAAGCCATTTCGATTTTACATCTTTAAGCCCAAAAGCAAAACCATGTTCATCCTCATTACCTGACTTAGAGCGAATTACCGTTTTTGTTTCTCCTGTTATAGTATTTTTAGCTATATATCCACCACAGCAAAAAGAAAAGTTCGGGTTATTTTCTAAAAAATCAGCTTGCTTCTGCAGCTTTTTCTCATAAGCCCAATAGTCGTCGCCTTCGCAGATGGCAATATATTTACCTCTGCAGGACATAGTATTCCATCTTGAGTTAAACCGGGCAACGACTTTACCATTTTCATAATACTGAGATAGATTCCTGTCTCTAAGGAAAAGCCTGATTTTATCCGGATACTTTTCTGCGTACTTCTTACAAATTTCCCTTGTACCATCCGACGACTCATCTTCACCTACTACTATTTCAAATGGGAAGTCTGTTTTCTGCGAAAGGATACTATCAAGGCAATTTGCTATAAAAGGGGCATGCTGATAAGTAGCTACTCTAACCGAAACCAATGGGTTCACTTTATTTATCGGCTTTTCATTACCTAAGTACTCTTCCTGCAATGCAAAACCGTTAAATAAAGCCTCTTCTTTCCCCATTGTCTTTTTTATTAATATTTAAGCAAACGCAACAGCAATAGTTATCTTATCTACGAGTAGAAATTTTCAGTCATGCCGGCTGTAACTCCTACAATAGCAGCAACTCTTTCTGAGGGAGATATTGGTTTTCCATTATCATCTACAACCTTAACCCCTCCCTTTACCAAAGCAG
>JAFADQ010000155.1 GCA_023424725.1 Bacteroidota bacterium | reverse complement strand
ATACCGCCACCACCATAGCCGCCATTGGCTCTGCTTTGCCATGGCCGTAAGGGTGGTTTTCGTCGGGTTTGCGGGTAGCGGTTTTTATGCCGAACCAAACGATAAGCGAGGTAAACACATCGGCAGTAGATTCTATGGCATCGGCCACCAGCGCAAACGAGTTGCCCATAATTCCGGCCACACCCTTAATAATAACCAACGCTATGTTGGCCAGTATGCTTACCATGGTGCTTCGCAGGCCTGGTGTAGCAGGATGTAGTATGGTTTCGTCGCGGGCCGGAAAAGGCATTTTGGCTTGGGTTTAGTGCTTGAATTGCATCTGCTTTTATTCTTTGTTTTTACTGTCTAGTAGTATCGTTACCGGGCCATCGTTTTGTAGCTCTACTTTCATATCGGCGCCAAACTCGCCAGTTTTTATTTCTTTGCCGGTTTCTTTATGCAAAAGCTCCGCGCATTTTTGGTAAAGCGGTATGGCTATGGCCGGCGGCGCCGATTGCGTAAACGATGGCCGGTTACCTTTTTTTGTAGAGGCGAACAAGGTAAACTGGCTCACCAATAAAATATCGCCGCTTGTATCTTTCACCGATAAATTCATTAATCCGGCTGCATCGGAAAAAATGCGCATAGCGGCAATTTTGCGGCAAAGCCACTCGGCATCTTCTTCGGTATCGGTGTGGGTAATGCCCAGCAGCACCAATAAACCACCCGAAACCGCGCTTTTTACCTTCCCGTTTATGGTTACCGAAGCTGAACTTACCCGTTGCAAAACCGCGCGCATAATAAAAATGATACTGGTAATCAGCAAATTTAGATAGATTTGGCCATTCATTCTTATTGCATGCCTTTTTGCCGCCTACAGGGTTTTCTGTTGATTGCCACACTGCTGGTATTATACGGTGCCCGCGTTATGTTTTTGCCCGAAGGCGCCCTGCCAGATTACGATACCGTACAAAACTGGCAGGTTGCCCAACAAATTGCTTCCGCCGATTTTTCAAACCTGTTTTTCCACCGCTCGCCGCTTTTTAACCTTTTTTATGGGTTGGTTTACCTTTTTTTGCCAAGCCTAAAAGCGCAGATAATGCTTAACGCGGGGCTAAATGTACTGGCCGTTTATTTGCTTTGCCGTGTGGTGGCACAAAAACCGGGCCTTACAGCTTTGCAGTTTTGCGTATTGCTATTGGTGGCAGGCTTATCTGTTTTTATGGTGCATACCTCGCGGTATTTAACCGTAGAGTCGGCGGGGTTGCCCGTTTTTGCGTTATTTCTAACAAATTATGTGCGGCGCTGCGATAGCAACCAGATTAAGCATTTTTATTGGGCAATTTTCTGGCTGGCGGCAGGCATTAGCATAAATTACAAGTTTGTGCTGCTGGTGCCGGTTGTGCTGGCGCTGGAGCTTTTTCAGGCCTCGCAGCTTTTAAATAAAGTTACTGTTTTAAAAAGCCTTGCTATACTGGCCTCGCCTTTTGTGGTGCTTGGCCTGCTGGGTTTTGTGCTGGGCCTGCGCTGGTATCATTACCCGGCAACGTACATGGGCGTGGTGCAGTTTAACGTGCCCAATGCCGCCATGCGCACCGGTAAATTTAATTCCGATATCAGCTTTTATTTCAGGTATTTATTTGCTTACGAATCTCCGCTGGCCTGGAGTAGCCTGGCGCTATATTTTATAGTTTTTAGGCCCTGGAATTATCTGCGGCGCCAGAATCTGCAATTGCCCGATGTGCTGGCTATTATCTGCGTTTGTTTTCTGGCCGGAATGTCGTTGCTGCTGAAAGCGCCTCGCGGGCTGGTTTTTATTTATGTGCCTTTGTATTTGCTGGGCTTTATTTGCCTGCAACGTTTGCTGCAGAAAAATGTAACGCTTTTTTATTCGCTTCTGTTTTTCAGCATTCTTTTCTGCGGATATAAATGTTACGATGCTATTTATAAATACAGCGAGACCGGCTACGAACAAATGGCTGCCTTCATCAAAAAAGAAGAAATACCGGAAGTTGGGCAAACAGTAGGCAACGGGCTTATTCCCTTTTCTGCCCAAAACTTTACGGTGGCGCCAATTGCCAGGCCAAATGAGTGGCAAGAGTTCATCGCCAAAAAACCAGCCTGGGTAGTAGCAGATACTTATTATTTAACAACCAATATCCAGCTATTCGATTCTTTGCAACAGCTTCCGGCGCGGTATTCGGTGCATTCGCCGGCTTTGCTTTCGCCGCTTCTGTTTCTGGAGCACGCCGAGTTTACCGGCTTTGGGTACAGCAAAACCATGGAGCTGCGCCAACAGGCAATAGAAAGTAAATTTCAGCTTCGGTTACTACAGATCGAATAAAAAAGCCCCGGCGCTAACCGGGGCTGTAAAGGGCATTTTTAAGGGTGTTTCAGGCTAAATTCAGGCAGAAACCCCGGTCTTTTTTTTAACAGAGTTTACTCCGGACGCTGGGTAGACGGGAAATCTACTGGGTTTACCAGCGGAATAGAAGCGTTGTAATACCTGTTTATTTCTTCTATAAATTTATTAGCCACCAGGGCATTGCCTCTCGCCGAAAAATGAAGCCCGTCTAAAGAGAAAAACTCGCCCGCAATATGCTGCCCTGTATAATTTACGCCGCCATATTGGTAGCCGGTAAGTATGCTCGTAATAAAATCGTCCATACCAGCCAACGGGAAGTTTCTTTTGCCGGTAAGCACCTGAGGCAGAGCCAGATTAAAAGATGCCGCGGTTCCGTTCAGTAAACCTATTTCGGCAGGCGTAAGCACTTCGGCGTTTGTTAAAGGGTTTTCCGGCGAAAATCCGTGCAGATTTCCATTCGCGTCGGGCTGGCCAATAGCGGGCAGTGCATGGTAAAGAATAATATCGCTCGATGATATTTTTACCGCCTGGTTATTAAGTAAATGCCAAACGGTTGCATCCGGATTGCCGGTGGCTTGCTTAGCATGTTGTATTTGCTCGTCGTTATTTACAAACTTAAAATACGGGAAATCAGCAACCCGGGGTATGCGGCCAACCACACCTTTGGCTCCGTTAGCCGCCAGGGTATCGAGCAGGGCAGTAAACTGCGGAATGGTAATATTGTTGGTCGGGATTGGCCTTGGGCCGCAGGTGCCGCCGCTTAATGCCCAGTTCAGCATATCGTCTAAACCAAACCAAACGGTAAAAAACGATGGGTTAGTGCTGTAAGCTACCTCTACATACGATTCCGGATTGGTTTCTGTAGGCAACAAACGCTCGAAATAAGGGTTAGCGCTTAAAGCCGGGTTAAGCCCCGGCGGGTTGGCCGGTGGCGTTACAACATTGCCCAGATTTGGTGCGGTAAGCGCTGCCAGCCGTATATTTGGCACTCCCAGGTTGTGCAGGCCGCTTACAGGGCCGGTAGTGTTGCGGGCCAGTAAATATTGGTTGCCGGAAGGAAAGCAGGAATTACCGGTAAAGGCGCCTCTTATCGCATCCGGGTTTAGGGGTAACGTATCTACCTGCGCCGGAACCC
>JAFADQ010000060.1 GCA_023424725.1 Bacteroidota bacterium | reverse complement strand
GCATTAAAGACCTGAACGGCTACAACCGTGGCGACCAGTTGGTGCACATTAACGTCTGGACGCCAAAGAACCTTAGCTCGGAAGAGAAACGCGCACTGGAGGTACTACGGAATTCGCCTAACTTCTCGCCAAACCCCGGAAAGAACGAGAAAGGATTTTTTGATAAGATACGCGAGTTTATGCAGTAATTAATTGCTGCCGAAAAATAGAAAAGAGCCTGTTGCAGTTGGTCTGTAACAGGCTCTTTTTTGTGGGTTGGAGGGGGATTTTAACAAAGTGAAATTTTAAAATACTTTGGTGATTTAATAATCAATGTTTAAATCTACATTTAGTGTATTTTAATAATTTCAATAATTGATTTAGCAGAGTTCTCTTTCAATTAGTTTGGTTAGAGGATTTAATAATGTTTTGTAAAATTCAAGTGTTTGTTTATCATCAATAATTAATTTCCTGACTGCACTTTCATATTTCTCACAAGATAACCCTAGTCCAGTTGCTATTTTTGTTAATACTGGAGTTTCTCTAATTGGATATCGATTTAATAAACCGTTATAATTGTTATCGTTTACGAAGTTGTCAAATAAAGCCTTTTCCTCTTCAAGAATTTGATTAAGGTCAATACTAATGGAAAAGGTGCTTCTTTCTAAAATGTCTTTGTGTTTTGGTAAACTTTTCATCGCATTGTTTCTTACTAGTTTCTCACACAATCGCGAACAAAGTCTTTCTTTATGGGGCTGAATACTTGTAATTATCTCTGATGTAGCTTTTTTATACAATTCAGTTTCATCTTGTCCAGTCACTTGCGATATACGTTTTGCAATTTCTTTCACTATTGTTAGATTATAATATAAAGATTCAACTGAGTAACATTCAAGAGCCGCAATTCCTTTCGCAAGAAGAGTTTGTATTTGTTCTGGTGTTCTATCATCTGCATCTATTAATCCATAAGCATTGATCCAATGTAATTTCTCTGTTCCTCTAATCCCTTCTACTGCTTTCTCTACTTGGGAGCAACTACCTTGTGGTAAAACCGAGACATTGGGGTATATTAACTGATAAATTTGTCTATCTAAACTCTCATATTGTCCCTCTACAAAAAGAATATTCCTTTTTGAACCAAGTATGTCTCTTTTTAACGAATTTGGAATTTCATCACCTTCAGAAATTAGGTCTGCATCCCAATCTTTAACAGTCTTACCTGTCCACACGCAACTTCGCAACATCAAAACACTTGATTCTCTATGATCTATTGGAAGAAATACATCATGTGTTGATATTACAAAAACACAATCCTTTCTTTTTTGAAATAAAGAGGATAATAATGGAGAAATAATAGACCGATGTAGATGCCTTTCTGGCTCATCTAGTATAATCAATCTATTTGGTTCTGTGGTTAGAACATCTGCACATATTAGAAGAGCATTCCTTTCACCGTCAGATAATTCCGCGATGCTATATGGTGCACTTCCATTTTTTGAGGCAAATAGTTGTTCGTCTTTACCTAGAATTATTGTTATTGGTATGTTTGAAATAGCCAACAGTTCATTAATTCCTTGAAGTGGAGATTGTTGATTTGAAAGAAGCCTGGCCAAATCAATATTATTTTTATCAACTTCATTAGCAATTTTCCTGGCTCTAATATTTTCTGAATTAATTAAGTCAAAAATTGAAATGCTCGAACGCTCTTGTGAATAATCTACTTTCCAACGAGAATCAATTTGACTGTTAGAGCTTTTTATGTAACCGTCAAAAGTTGTTTTTTGTGAAGCTGTCATATTCATTGAATTATCATTGAACCACGTTTGACGTTGAGCTAAAATTCTTTTCGAATGATTTATATTTTGTTGAAATAAATTATGCATTAAGGTAGACTTACCAACCCCATTAGCACCAAGAACAAATAATGCTTTTCCTTCTTCTAACGGAATATTTATTTGCCCATTATTAGATGTTTGAACTTGAAATCTGTACTTATTAGGAGTCATAATATAAATAATGTTAGGTGTTATAAAATTAGTTAATATAGTATAGTAAGCCAAGATCTTCCCACTTTTTCACCCCTCACAGCTTAATTTTCTTGCCCAACCCGCATATTCTGGTAAATTTGGTTTCCAAAAACCAGACACGCGGTGAATTTACTTAGCATAGAGAACGTCGGCAAGCGCTACGCCAATCACACGGCGCTGCAGGATGTGAGTTTCGAGATTCCGGAGAAAAGCAATACTTCGCTGCCGTTTGTGTCCTAACAAACAGCTTCGTGGTTTTATCGCCGGTTCTGCAAACCAGCCCGGTTTAGAAGTAAGACTCTTGTATTTTCGTTGTTGCCTAAAACGTAAGACGGTCTGGATTTTGGTAGGTATTCCAGAAGCGCACCAGTAGTACTTCTTTTTTATTTATGGTATAATAAAGGGTTACCTGCTTTCTGACAACCGCCCTCCTAACTTCCGGATACGCACTTACAGGATATAACTCGGGTTGCGTCTTTACAATATCCAGAATAGCTTCTACTTCTTCTATGAAAGTGAGGGCTGCATTCTCCGACCAATTCAAGAGCAGGTAATCTATGGTTTGATGATAATCGGTAACCGCATCGTCTGACCAGATTATCTTCTTCATCACTGCTTAAAAAGATGTGGGTACTTTTTTTTGGTTAACTGGCTAACTTCCTCGTGTGATTTAACTTTGCCTGCTTTTATAGATTGCAGCCCCTGGTTAATAGCTTCTTTCTCCGCAGGGCTTAGGGTTTCAGGAATGCTTGCCTCGGTAGCACGCCTTAATGCGCGAAACCGGCTGATCACCTGGCTATCGTTTATACTGGCCAGCCACTGAATAAGAGCTAGTTTTTCGGCTTTTATATCCATTGGGTTGCTTGGTGTAAGTTGGTTTCATAAAGTTAACGTATTTCCTGGTTTTTTGTCGTGATCCTGCGCCGAAAGCTTACATTTTCAGGTAGAGATGTTCTTTGGTCCGGTACAATACTTCACAGAAAGCGCATTCCGGAAAAAAGCATCCCTACAGGTTTTTATTCCTGCTTTTTTGCCCCTCACAGCTTAATTTTCTTGCCCAGCCCGAATAGTATGGTAAATTTGGTTTCCAAAAACCAGACACGCGGTGAATTTACTTAGCATAGAGAACGTCGGCAAGCGCTACGCCAACCACACGGCGCTGCACGAGGTAAGTTTCGAGATTCCGGAGAAAAGCATTTTCGGGCTGCTCGGGCCCAACGGCGCCGGAAAAACCTCGCTTATCCGCATTATTACGCAAATTACCGGACCCGATAGCGGTCGCATTTTGTTTAAAGGCGAGCCGTTGCAGCCGCATCATTCGCAGCGCATTGGCTACCTGCCCGAAGAACGCGGGTTGTACAAAAAAATGAAAGTGGGCGAGCAGTTGTTGTACCTGGCGCAGCTAAAAGGCATGAGCAAAGCCGAGGCCACCGCCAAAATAAAAGCCTGGATAGATAAGCTGAACATTCGCGACTGGCTGGGCAAAAACGTAGAAGACCTCTCGAAGGGAATGGCGCAAAAAGTGCAGTTTATAGCCACGGTTATGCACCAGCCCGAGCTTATTATTCTGGACGAGCCTTTCTCCGGTTTCGACCCGGTAAACGCCAACCTGATAAAAGACGAAATACTGGAGCTACGCGAAAAGGGCAGCACCATTATTTTCTCTACGCACCGCATGGAATCTGTAGAGGAGCTCTGCGACAATATCGCACTTATTCACAACGCCAATGTAATTCTGCAGGGGCCCGTGAAAGAAATTAAGCAGCAATTTTCTACCAACACATTTATTGTTACTGGCCGCGGCAATTTGCTGGTAACCCACCCCGATTTTGTAGTAGATAAGCAAACAAAAAGCAGCGACGGCCATTTTAGTGCCCACATAAGGCTATTGCCCGGCATGAAACCCAACGATTTGCTGCGCTTCCTGATAGATAAAGTAGAAATACACAGCTTTACCGAGCAAGTGCCGAGCATGAACGATATTTTTATCCGTCAGGTAAGTCCGCAGGAAGAGCAAATTGTGCTGTAACAGCCGGTTTTTTGGCCGTTGCAGGTCTTCACCCCAAATCCCTCTGCAAAAGAGCAGGGCTTAAGTGGAGCTTCTAAGGCTGGTTTTATTTCATCGACAATATTTTTTAGTCGCATTACGCACTACGCATTACGCAATACACGAAGTCCCCAAACCCACTACTCAATACCAACATAAATGGATAAAATATTATTAATTATACAGCGCGAATACCTGGTGCGGGTAAAGAAAAAAAGTTTTCTGGTGATGAGCATTGTAGGGCCGGTGTTGCTGGGCCTGTTAATGATCGTGCCTATTTGGCTGGCCACCATGGACAACGAAACCAAAACGGTGCAGGTGCTGGACGAGAGCGGATTTTTTGCCGGAAAGCTGGAAAGCACCACCGAACACCAGTTTATTATGGTAAGTGGAAGCCTGGAAGAAACTAAAAGCGCTTTTATGAAATCGGATGAAGACGCGCTTTTGTATATTCCCAGGTTCGATCTTGAAAATCCGCAGGGCATAAAACTTTACGCTCCCAGCAACCCAAGCCTGGAGATGCAAACCGACCTTCAGAAAATGCTTCGCGCCAAAATTGAGGCGCAGCGGTTTAAACAAAGCGGTATAGATAAAGACCTGCTCGAGAACATTAAAACGCCCGTATCTATTGCCACCGTAAACCTAACCGAAGAAGGCGAAACAAATACTAACTCGGCGGTGAGCACCGCAATTGGCCTGATAGGAGCGGTGCTGATCTATTTCTTTATCTTTTTGTACGGCGTGCAAATTATGCGCGGCGTTATAGAAGAGAAAACCAACCGGATTGTTGAAGTGATCATTTCGTCGGTAAAGCCTTTTCAGTTAATGATGGGTAAAATTATCGGTATCGCGCTGGTTGGGCTTACGCAATTGCTTATTTGGGTGGTGCTGTCGCTGGCCATTTCCACGTTTGTTTCTAAAAAGTTTGAGGTAGACCGTTTCTCCGACGCGCAGATAGAGAAAACCATGGCAACCACTACAGACGTGAAACAGGCCGAAGAAATGAACAAGATCATGAGCAGCCTCGATACTATCCCGATCGTGAGTATTCTGGCTACTTTTCTGTTTTATTTCCTAGGCGGTTACCTGCTGTACGGCGCTCTTTTTGGCGCGGTAGGAGCGGCGGTAGACAACGAAACCGACACGCAGCAATTTATGCTTCCGCTCACCATACCACTCATTTTAAGTTTCGTGATCGCGCAAAGCGTGGTGATGAAAGATCCTAACGGTTCGCTGGCATTCTGGCTATCTATTGTGCCGTTTACCTCGCCTATAATTATGATGGTGCGCATGCCGTTTGGCGTTCCGGCCTGGGAATTATTTTTGTCGATGGGTTTGCTGATTCTGGGCTTTATTTTCACTACCTGGCTGGCAGCGCGCATTTATAGAGTTGGCATTTTAATGTACGGCAAAAAACCAAGCTACGCCGAGCTGAGCAAGTGGCTGTTTTACCGCACCTAATTCTAATTAGTGAAGCACTCTGTTCTTAGCTTCCAAGCTAAGAACTAACCACTGCAAGCTTCCTAGCTTGCACAATTGAAAGCCTGGAGGCTTACAGTAATAGGTTCTTAGCTTGGAAGCTAAGAACAGGGCACATGGTACAAAAACTGCCATTCTTTAAGTGGTAAAATATTGGTCAAAATAAGTTTTATTATGTTAAATAAAAGTTTTCGGTTGTGGTGCATGGTTTTTTGCTGCCTGCTGCTTTGCTCGTTTACTGCCGATAAACCGGCATACCGGCTTTTTAAAAAAGGAGGGAAGCAGGCAGATTATAAAACCCTTCTGAAAGAAGCCCAAAATGCCGATGTAATATTATTCGGCGAGCTGCACAACAACCCCATTACGCACTGGCTGCAACTGGAACTGGCCAAAGACCTGCACAAATCTGCCGGTGATAAATTGGTGCTGGGCGGCGAGTTTTTTGAGGCCGACAACCAGGTGATCATCAACGAATATTTACAGAACCAGATCTCAGAAAAATCTTTCGAATCGGAAGCGCGGCTATGGCCGAATTATCGCACAGATTACAAGCCATTGTTAAAATTCGCGCAGAAAAATAATCTACCCTTTATCGCCACTAACGTGCCGCGCCGGTATGCCAGCCTGGTGTCGCGGCAAGGCCAAAGCGCGCTGCTTACGTTAGGCACCGAGCCAAAAGCCTGGCTGCCTGTTTTGCCTTACGAAATCGATTTTGAACTGCCCGGTTACAAAGCCATGCTCGATATGTTTGGCTCAGGCCACGGCTCCGGAAATGCCGGAAAGCTGATGATTGAAGCCCAGGCCCTTAAAGACGCTACCATGGCAGCTAATATCGCCAAAAACGGGTCCGGCAAAAAGTTTCTGCATGTTAACGGCGCCTATCATTCAGATAATTACGAAGGCATTGTGTGGTATCTGAAAAAAGAAAATCCAGCGTTAAAAATCCTCACCATCAGCACCACAGAGCAGGAAAGCCCGGAAAAGCTGGCAACAGAGCATAACTCCAAAGCCGATTTTATTCTGGTAGTGCCGGAAAGCATGACCAAGACGCATTAAACCTCACCCCCGGCCCCTCTCCA
>JAFADQ010000055.1 GCA_023424725.1 Bacteroidota bacterium | reverse complement strand
AATGCCTGCACGGGGCAAAAAACACTGCGCCAGAAACTAAACCCGAGCAATGCGTTAAAGATGCCGTAAAGCAGGTAGCCAAAAGTTTGGGAAATACGCCCGCGGTTTGTTCTAAATACTACATCCATCCGGAGGTTGCTAACCTCTTTTTAGAAGGAAAATTAGACACTTTACTTGCTAAGGCCAAAAAGAAAACCGCTGAAAATAAAGAAGAAAAACAACTGTATGAGCAGGCAGTGGTACTGCTTTTAAAAGAAATAGAAAAAGCAGAAAAGAAGTAAGGAGCAAGCAATCTCAATCATGTAAATTAGCCTGCAGCGCCCGTTTTTTTGGCCGCGGCAGGCTATTTTATATTAGTAGCCCTCTGCATCGAAGGCATTAACTTTTACGCTTTTTTTGGTTTTGTTTTTGGCTTCGCGGCCTTCTATTTCCATGCCGTGCCTTGTGTCGAATACTTTGGTGCGGCGGGTCCAGCCTTTCACATGCGATTTGTCTATTACCTTATCTTCGCCCATTCCGCCCACAATAACTAACGTTATTCCTTTTTTTACTTTGCCCGATATTTCAAATGTGTCTTCGTCGCGCAGGCCAAACAGGTATACTTTGTCGGTTTCGTTTCTGTAAAAAGTTTTGCTGAAAACTTTCTGCTCGGTGTCGTCTTTTCCTTCCGTAAACAGCTCTACAAGGGTTTCGTTGTCGTTAACTCTGGTAACTACAAATTTATCTTCCTGGTCTGTGCCGGGTATTTCTACTTCTTTGGCAAGCAGTTCGTAAAATTTTTCGGCTACTTGGGGCAGTTGCTCGCGGCGGGCACGCAAATGCGCTTGCAGCTCTTCTCCGGTAATATCGTAAATGGGTTTTGGCAAATCTCTTATGGCTTCGGCAATTGCCGAGTCGGTTAAGTTTTTCTGCAGGTTTTTGGCCACGTCTATCCATTGTTGCCGGGTTAAGGCATACAACATTCTTTTATCTACAAAGCGGGCATTGTACGAGTAGCTTTTTACATCAATCTTTTTATCGCCAAAGCTCTGCAGTTTTTTCAGCGGCCCGATTTGGGTTAACACCCACGAGAGCCATCCGTCCGATAACC
Source organism: Bacteroidota bacterium (assembly GCA_023424725.1). Taxonomy (GTDB): domain Bacteria; phylum Bacteroidota; class Bacteroidia; order Cytophagales; family Hymenobacteraceae; genus JAFADQ01. The sequence continues at coordinate 2,424 of JAFADQ010000055.1, read as the reverse complement.
GGTAAAAAATCTGGTCGCGGTCTTCCGGAATTGGTTTATAAATCACCTCTCCGTTTTCTTCCATCGCAGCCCAGGTCCATTGGCCCTCGTGCCGGTCCCAATCGCCGATAAGCATATCGAAAAGCCTGGATTTGGCAAAAAGCTCGGCGTCTATCTTAATGCCCCGGTCTTTAAAACGTTTTTCTAATACTTCCTGCGTATCGTCTATGTCTTTTATATCGCCAAATTTTTTCAGGTCCGGATGGTTTTCATCTGGCTGCGCCTCAAGCAAGGCTACCATGCCGCCGTACTCTTCGGCAAATTCGCCTAAAGCGGGGTCGTAGGGGATAAAAAGATATTTTGGAGCCAAATAAAAAATGCCGGCTGCATGGGCCAGTTTTGGCACCACCAGGGGGCCAAAAGGCTGCATGGCCGATGTTTGGTCGCGCACTACGCCGGCCAGAAACGTTTTGCGCAGCACCTTGGGCAAAGCAGTGGCCGGCTCTTTGTTTACCGACCGCAGGTTGTATTCGTGGCCGTTTTTATCTATCAGTCGCAGGCTTTTGGTTTGCATGCCGCCGCCGCGTTTTACCGGTGTTAGCCCGCCTTTTTCGGTGGCCAGGTCCAACACTTCAAACTCTACGGGTGTTTTCCAGAGGTCGCGGTGGCGTTTGCCCCAAACCCACCGGTGAAATACATTTTTTTTGTAAGAAGGGCCGAGCGCCAGCGTAATGGTGCTGTCTTTAAACGTATCGGGAGCCGATGCGAGCGCCTCTTTAATTTGCTCCTTGCTATAATTTACCTGCTTATACGAAAAGCGGCTGGTATTTGTACAGGATGTTGCCAGCAGAATCGGAAGTAATATGCATCCGGTAAGAAGCCTTTCTTTTAACATATTGCTTTATACGGATTGCATGGCCAATAGCTACACTAAAATTCTAAATTTCTAATATTTAGTTTCTGTTACTGGCCAACGTTAGGGTTTTCAATACTTTACATTGCTTTTACTTAGGCTTAAATGCATTCTTTTTTGCCTCTTGCAGCCCGTTTTTTTTATGCCGAATAACCCTTGTGCCTTTATTTTCGTTTTGTGGGAGATACGCCGCACAAGCGTGCGGCGCAAGCCCCGAATAAGCCAGTTACTATGAAAAACCACATCAAAATTTTTACCATACTTCTCTTTGCGGGAGCTATGTTTTTTTCTGCCTGCGGCGACCGCACCAAGCCCGGCGAAACAGAGATGGAAGCCCGCAGAATAGGCTTGCCCAACCCCAGCGGGTCGGGCATAGAAACCTCCGACGCGTCTGCCACCAGCCTGATAAAACGCGGTATGGTAACCGTGGTAGAAACTCCGCGAAAATTAAAAGGCTCAGAAAAAGACCAGAAATATATTTACCGTTTTCACCCCTTCGATAACGACAGACAAAGCCTGCGCCTAACCACTGCCGGTAACAACCAGGGCAAAGGCTTTGCCGAGCAAAACGAGATCGACCTAAGGCCCTGGGCAAACCAAATGGTAGAAGTGCAGGGCTCGTCTTTCAGCAGGTATTGGGTGTACGATGCTAAAATTAACGGAATTGTGGTTCCGGATACCATAAGAGGAAGTACCGATTCTTCCGGAATAAAAATTATCTCCGGCCCCGGGGCTGCGCAATAAACCCGCGGTTGTTTAATTTTTTTTTCTGAACACTGGTATAACCCTGCTAAAATGGAACATCCCGATAACCCGGTTTTGCTTTATATAACAGACCCGATGTGCACCTGGTGCTACGGCTTTACGCCGGTAGTAAGGCGCCTGAAAGCTCTCTGGCGAGACCGGATTACCATTAAAACCTTGTTTGGCGGCCTGAATCCTTTTCCGGCAGAGCCGCTATCGCACGAGCAAAAAGAGCAAATGGCCGTGGCCTGGCACCGCGTGCAGCAGCGCACCGGTTTGCCCTTCGATTACCGCTTTTTTCTCTGGAAAGATTATTTTTATAACACCGAGCCCGCCTGCCGCGCCCTTTTGTGCGTTCGCTTATTGCGGCCGGGGCTTACTATGGAGGTTTTCAGGGCAATGGCATCGGCTTTTCATGCAGGCAACCGCGACATAACGCAAACCCACGAGCTGGTAAAAATAGCCGAGCTGTTCGGCATCCGCGAAAACCTGTTTCTAACGCTGTTCGAGTCAGAAGAAATTGCCGACCAATTGCAGGAAGAATTCGATTTTGTGCGCGAGCTTGGCGTTAGCAATTACCCCTCGCTGCTGCTGCAAAAAACCGCCGGCACCCAGGTTATCGCTAAAGGTTACTGCGAGTTGCCCGTGCTGGAAGAGCGCCTTTTAGAAAGCCTGCAAACCGCCCACCGCTAAGCTGCGGGCATCAATTTTACCTCTACTTCACACCAAAAAATTAATGGACATAGAAATAAAACACGACCAGAAAGGGCAGGAGTTTGTTGTTACCC
>JAFADQ010000387.1 GCA_023424725.1 Bacteroidota bacterium | reverse complement strand
GGGTTGCCCGGAATTAGGGTAGCATCTGGCTCGCTGGGCCAGGGCTTATCTGTTGCGCTGGGGGCTGCAGAGGCCAAAAAACTAAACGGCGACGACCAATTTGTGTATTGCCTCATGGGCGACGGCGAAGTAAACGAAGGCCAGATTTGGGAAGCCGCCATGTATGCCGCGCATAAAAAAGTAGATAACCTGATAGCTACCATAGACCATAACGGGCAGCAAATAGACGGCTCTACCGATAAGGTTATGTCGCTTGGCAATCTGGAAGAAAAATTCGTGGCCTTTGGCTGGGATGTTCTTTCTATGAACGGCAACAACCTAAAAGAAGTGATCAGCACCCTGGAAACGGCAAAAACACGTGCAGGCAAGGGCAAACCCGTAATGATAATTATGCACACCGAAATGGGCTACGGCATCGATTTCATGATGGGATCGCATAAATGGCACGGCGTGGCACCCAACGATTTGCAGCTTGAGCAGGCTCTTAACCAGCTGGTGCAAACGGCGGGAGATTATTAATTTGCGTACATCGAAGTGCGTATAGCGTATTACGTACAAAATTATTCACCTTATTTTAGTCGCACTACGCTATACGCACTACTCAATACCAAAAAGCATATCCGGCCCCACAAAAGCCGGATATACTTTTTTATAGGGCTTTGATGTTATATATTTAGGAAATATCATATTACGGCATTACTTTTCCGGCTGTATAGGCCCGTTTTTTGGTGCCCGCAGCTTTTTTGCCTGCTATTTTTACTTTTAACCTGTATTTATGCTGTCTACTGTCCGGCAGATTTTTCTTGCTTTCGCGTTTATTTTTCTGTTCTCGGGTATCGCTTCGGCACAGGCACCTCAAAAAAAAGTAATTAAAACCCGGATCTTGTTTGTGCTCGATGCCTCCGGAAGTATGGTAGCAAAGCTGGATAAGGGCACCCGCTGGGAAGTTGCCCGCGACTTGCTGGCCGCCCTGGTAGATTCTATAGAATCGCAGCCGAACCTTGAAATGGCGCTGCGTGTGTACGGCCACCAGTTCGATAACCGGCAAAACAACTGTAAAGACACAAAGCTTGAGGTTCCTTTCGCCAGAGATAATGCTCCCAATATTCAGAAAAAACTAAGGCAACTAACCCCGAAAGGAAATACGCCTATCTCCTACTCGTTAATGCAGGCGGCAAACGATTTCCCGGCCGATGCCAATGCACGAAATGTAGTTATTTTGATCACCGACGGACTTGAATCGTGCAACGAAGACCCTTGTGAAGTATCGCTGGCGCTGCAGCGTAAACGGGTTTTTATGCGGCCTTATATTGTTGGAATTGGCACCGACGAGGAGTTTGGAAAGCAGCTAAGCTGTATTGGCCAATATTTAAATGCATCAAGCGCGTCGAGCCTTAAAAACGCGCTAAACCAAATGGTGCGCCAGGCATTGCGCCGCACCACGGTATCGGTAGTAATTACCGACCACAACAACCGGCCCTACGAAAATAACCTGAACATGACGTTCATCAACACCGTAACAGATCAGCCGCAATATAATTTCGTTCATTATTTCGATGCGTCGGGCCGCACCGATACCCTTAATGTAGACCCGGTAAACGGCTACGACCTGGTAGTGAATACCATACCGCCAGTGCTGCGCAAAGACATAAAAATTGAGGCCGGCAGGCATAACCAGATTAAAGTGCAGGCACCGCAGGGAGTACTGCAATTCAGGCAAGACGGCATGGGCTCTACTTCCCCTGTAATGGCAATTATAAAACCCGCCTCAAAAGACCAAACTATTAACCACCAGCCAATTAATGTTTCGGAAAGTTACCTGGCCGGGCGCTACGATATAGAAGTGCTTACCCTGCCGCGCATGTACTTTAACAACGTAAGCATTAAACCAAACGAAACCACTACGCTAAATGTACCAATTGCCGGCGTAATGAACATCCCCACTTCGCAGGAAGGTTACGGCAGCCTTTATGAACTATCAGACGATGGCGCACAGCGTTGGATTTACAATTTCCCCGGAACAAACAGCCGCATAAACCTGGGCCTGCAGCCCGGCAAATACCGCGTGGCTTTCCGTACCAGATCGTCTAAAGGCAGCGAATTTACCGATACCCAGGATTTTACCATCCGCCCCGGCGCTACCACTACCGTACGGTTATTTACAAGGTAATTTTGGTCTGAAGCAGAGGTAAAATTGGCCCTCGCAGCTATTAATATATTCTTTTTGTTCGCAAGGCAGGTTAAAGTAGCGTTCTGAATAGTATTTTCTTCGGGTTTTAAAACCAAAAACCTGTTACCTTTGCACCCGGAAACAAAACCGAAAACCTCCCTGATTTTTATAATGAAAGATTTTCCATATACCGAGAAAAAAGATACCCGGTCAGGCTTTGGCGCCGGGTTGTTAGAGCTTGGCCGCAGCAACCCAAACGTGGTGGCTCTTTGCGCCGACCTTACCGGATCGCTTAAAATGGATGCTTTCGAGAAAGAATTCCCGGAGCGGTTTTTCCAGGTAGGTATTGCCGAAGCCAACATGATGGGCCTTGCGGCTGGAATGACTATAGGCGGCAAAATCCCGTTTACGGGCACCTTCGCTAACTTTTCTACCGGCCGCGTGTACGATCAGATACGCCAGAGCATTGCTTATTCTGATAAAAATGTGAAGATATGCGCTTCGCATGCAGGCTTAACATTGGGCGAAGACGGCGCCACGCACCAGATTCTGGAAGATGTAGGCATGATGAAAATGCTGCCGAACATGACCGTAATTAACCCCTGCGATTATAACCAAACCAAGGCCGCTACCATTGCCATAGCCGATCATCATGGCCCGGTTTATTTGCGCTTTGGCCGCCCGGCCGTGCCGGTGTTCACTCCAACCGACCAGAAATTTGAGATTGGCAAAGCGGTAATGCTGAACGAAGGAAAAGACGTGAGCATTTTCGCCACGGGCCACCTGGTTTGGAAGGCCATATTGGCCGGGAAACTGCTCGCCGATATGGGAATTGATGCCGAAATTATCAACATCCACACTATAAAGCCACTCGATGCCGAGGCAGTATTGGCCAGCGCAGAAAAAACCGGCTGCGTAGTTACCGCCGAAGAGCACCAGCTAAACGGTGGCCTCGGCGACAGCATTGCCCAATTATTAGGCCGCAACAAACCAACTCCAATCGAAATGGTGGGCGTAAACGACTCTTTTGGCGAGAGCGGCACACCCGACCAGCTAATGGAAAAATACGGACTTACCGAGCAAAGCATTGTAGAGGCCGTGAAAAAAGTAATGCAACGGAAAAAGTAAAGCGTATAGCGTTGTGCGTACAGCGTAGTGCGACAAAAAAAGAATAAAAGGCTCCGGAAATTAAACTTCGGAGCCTTTTTTGCATCTAAACCAATTTAAAAACCAGGAACATCGTAATACCCAATACTTAATACCCAATACAATTTGGACGACAAGGAGCTACTGGAAAAATTCGCCAACGAGGATAGCCGCAACTATGCCTTTAATTTGCTGGTGCGCAAATACCAGCAAAAGGTATACTGGCACATCCGGAAGATGGTAATAGACCACGACGATGCCAACGACCTTACCCAGGATACTTTTATAAAAGTCTGGAAAAACCTGCCGAATTTCAGGGCCGATGCGCAGTTGTTTACCTGGATATACCGCATAGCTACCAACGAGTGCCTTAACTTTTTATCGGGCAAGCGCCGCAAATTCTTTCTGCCCATTGGCGATAATACCGCCGAGCTGACCGAAAAACTGGAATCAGGCGAAAACATTTCGGGCGATGAAATAGAGCTGAAATTGCAAAAAGCCCTACTGCAACTGCCCGACAAACAGCGGCTGGTATTTAACATGCGCTATTACGACGAAATGCCTTACGAAGAGATCTCTAAAGTGCTGGGCACATCGGTTGGGGCGTTAAAAGCATCGTACCACATCGCGGCCAAAAAAGTAGAAGAATTTGTAACCCGCGATTAAACCATTTGCCCAACCAATAGTCTAAAAACCAGAAACGAGATAGACATGGAGCAGAACGAACTACATAACGCACACAACCGGCCCCGCAAGCACCCATTTACCGTGCCAGAGG
>JAFADQ010000372.1 GCA_023424725.1 Bacteroidota bacterium | reverse complement strand
AACCGGGTAATTTATGCCAGCGAATAGAAGCGCGGGTGAGCACTGCGATGGGCGTTTCGGGAGCGGGCGGGGCTGCAAGGGCCAAAAATGGGTGCGCTTCATCCCAAAAACCATGCGCCTGATAGGGCATTAGCCATACGGTGTAAATTTCCAGGCAGCGGTTTTTATAGTTTTGTATAAATGCTGAGGTTTGAAAGAAATTCTCAGCTGCTTCTGCCGATTTCCACGAACCAAAAAAACCGTACTGATTAAAATCTGGCCAGATGCTGAAGCCGCGTCCGCTGCCCGAGCCGAGCAGCTTCCCGAAGTGCAGGCCGTGGGTTTGCTGCACCGCTTTTGCCGGCAGACCCATTTGCGCCAAACCCCAGCGAATATTGCCCGGCTTTAGCCGGAAAAGCGTGAGGGTGCAAACGGGTTCGGAAGAGGGGAGAAGCACTGAGAAAAAATTTTTTCAGGAAGGTCGAAATTTTTTTTTAATATTTTTCAGAAATACCCTGAAACCGGCTTTCGCAGCAGCTGCAAAACTGCTTTAAAAACGTAAGCGAATTTGCCGGGCATTAATAATCTGCCAAAAACAATAATGTGCTAAATAAGGCTGTGAGGGCCATTTTTGCTGCCGTTTGGGCAAAAAAAAGAGGGAGCTAAGCCCCCTCCCAAACACACACACAAGTAGTTTTACGAAACGTTTATTTTTTGGTTGTCTCCCGGCTCATAACTTTCTCCGGTTACGGTGGCTTTCACTAATCCGAACAGGTGCACCATCACGTTGCTTGGGCTATCCCAATACTCTGCTTTCGTTGGGGTAACTTTTATAACGGCCAGTTCCGGATCTTCTTTGCCTTCCGGAAACCAGGCCTTCACGCTTGGGTCCCAAAGCTCGTCTATTTTAGCTTTGTCTTTAGAAAGGGTGGCTTTTCCCGATACCGACACGAATTTCTGGTCGGCCGGTTCGGCGTAGCTTAAATTAACGTGCGAGTCTTGCTTTATTTCTTCTGTTTTGCCCGATGGCTGGCGTGTAAAAAACCAAATCGTTCCGTCTTCGTCTATGGTTTGCTGGCGCATTGGGCGCGAGCGCAACGTTCCGTCCTGGTCGGCGGTAACGAACATGGCCGTTTTAATATCTTTGATCTTTTCCACCAGTTTTTTCAAACCTTCGGCATTGCTGGTATTGTTGTCCTGATTCATAATAAATAGCGTTGTTGATAGTAGGTTCTGAAATACGATGGTAAAAAGTAAATGTTTAGCCGTTTTTGCCAAACACTAAACAATTGCTACGCCGCCCTGCAGAACTAATTGCCATCGGTTTGGTTAACTTTATACCGCGGCGCCCCTTTTTCTGGCCCTTGCAGCCCCTACTATGAACTACCTTGCCCACCTTTATCTTTCCGGCTCCGATCCCGATCTTCAGCTTGGGAATTTTATAGCCGATGCGGTAAAAGGCAAGCAGGTTAATTTGTATCCGGATCGTGTAAGAGCCGGCATTATTCTTCACCGCGCCATAGATACCTTCACCGATTCTCACCTGGTAGTGAAAGAAAGCAAAAAGCGCCTCTATGCGGGTTATTCCAAATTCGCAGGTGTGGTTACCGATATGTTCTACGATCATTTTCTGGCGAAAAACTGGCACCACTATCACCCGAAAACTTTAGACAATTATACTGCAGATTTCTATAAGTTACTGCAAAGTCGCTGGGCAGAATTACCGGAGAAAATACAATATTTCGCGCCTTATATGATAGAGCATAACTGGCTTTTGCGCTATTCTGAAATCGAAGGCATCGGTAGGTCGCTTTACGGTTTAGCGCAGCGGGTAAAATACGCGGAGCAGCTGCAATTCGCCACTAAAGATCTGGAGCTGCATTTCGATTTGTTTAAGGCAGAGTTTGATGAATTTTTCCCGGAATTGGAAGAGTTTGTAAGGGAGAGGACGGAGGAATTAGTCTGAACCACGAGGCGAAGGAGATTAGGAAGGGCACGAGTAAAAGTCGGAGCTTCGCAGATTTATTCGGCCTTTTCTGACTGAAGGCATCTCTCCCGAGTGGAGCTACCAATATGACACATCTTTACAATTATAAAAACTTAACCGCAAAGCACGCCAGGATTTTCGCAAAACACGCAAAGTTTTAAAAATGATAAGAAGTCTTTCCTTCATTTTTCCTGGGTTCTTCTTTTTCTCCGCGCTCTTCGCGGTTTCCTTCGCGCACTTTGCGGTTAAAATAGTAGTGTCATATTAATAGCTCGCCTGGAGAAAAGTGAAACACCAGCTGTACTATCAACTAATTGCTATAGTTTAGCGGAGCTACGATAACTCCTCTCCGTTTTGGAGAGGTTAGGGAGAGGGGTAAAACAATTTGCGAAGCTCAATTTTTCTATTCCTAACTTACCTAATATTCCTGCGAATCCAAATCAAGGCAAAACTATTTACTGCCAACTGGCGTTTTATATTTGACAAATGTCTGAACTTAATGTACATTTGAAAACGAAAACAGAAAAGCCATGTCAGCTACAAAAGCAATCACCAATTTAACACCCGATTCGGTTGACGACCGCGATGCGCTGCAATTAATTAAGGCCGCCCGCACCGGCATTTCTTTTTCAGCCTTCGAGAATTTTATAAAAACTACGCCGCTAACCCTTGCCGATTGGGCGGCTTGTTTGCCCGTTTCGTACCGCACGCTTCAGCGTTACCGCGAAAGCAAAGGGCCGGTGCTGCTCGATAAAAGCATCTCCGAAAAAATCCTGGAAATTTCTTTTCTTTTTACCCGTGGAGCTGTCGTGTTCGGCAATCCGGATACTTTTTTTTCCTGGCTCACAACCCGCAATATGGCTCTTGGAGGGGTCGCGCCCAAAGAACTGCTCGATACTACTTTCGGAATAAATATGCTGAAAGATGAGCTTACCAGAATAGAGCACGGCGTATTGGCATGATCGTTTACCGCCTAAGCAAAGGCAATTTTAAATTCGATCTATCTGGCAAAGGCGCCGAACTTGCCGGTGGCCGCTGGAACAATAAAGGCGTAGCGGTTCTCTACACTTCTGCCTCCCGCGCTCTTTGCGCCATGGAAATTCTGGTACATGTACCGGCCAGCCTGCTTCCTACCGATTACCACATGGTGAGCATTGCAGTGCCTGATGATGCCCCAAGCGGTGAAATTTTAATAGAAAACCTTCCGGCGCAATGGCAAAGCCTGCCGCATGGCAACAAAACCCAGCAACTCGGCGATTTATTTGTGCAGAACCGAAAATTGCTGTTATTGAAAGTTCCATCTGCAGTGGTGAAAGGCGACTTTAATTACCTGATTAACCCTCAGCATCCTGATTTTGAAAAAGTAAAAGTTGTGGAAACAGAGTTGTTTGAGTTTGATAGCAGGTTGTTTAAGGTTGGGTGATATAAATTGTGAAGCATTAAAAAAGTATTTGGTGCTTCGCAGATTTGTTTTTACCCCTCTCTGCCTGCGGCATCTCTCCCGGAGGGCTACGATTATGACATAACTATTTTAACCGCAAAGTACGCGAAGGACACCGCAAAGAGCGCGGAGAAAAAGAATAGCTCATGAAAAATGAAGGAAAGACTTCTGCTCATTGTTAAAACTTTGCGTGCTTTGCGAAAATCCTGGCGAGCTTTGCGGTTAAGTTTGTATAGTTGTAAAGATGTGTCATATTAGTAGCTCCCGGAGGGAGAGAATAGAAACCGGGTCTGAAATTAAAACCTTATACACAATTAATAGGAGCTACGAATACATCTCTCCCTAAGGGAGAGATGCCCGGAGGGCAGAGAGGGGTAAATTAAATCTGCCGCAGGCACCATTTTCAAAATGCTGTCCTTCCTGAAATCCTACGAATCCTGGTTCAGATAAAAAGGGCGAATGCAATTCGCCTCCTGCAAGCTGCGGCGGTCAAAAACCTGTGCACCACAACCCAACGCGGCATCGCTAATCTGCAAAAGCAGTTTACTCTGCACCCATCATTTCCCAGGCACTTTTGTAGCCGCCGGTTTCTTCTGCGAAATCCAGAAAATCCTGGTAAAATTTGTTGCTGGCCAGAGTGCCGCTGTCGCCGATGATGATGAGTTTCTTTTTAGCGCGGGTCATGGCTACATTCATTCTTCTGATATCGGCAAGGAAACCAATCTCGCCGGTTGTGTTACTGCGCACCATGCTAATGTACATAATGTCGCGCTCCTGCCCCTGAAAGCTGTCGACGGTGCCAATATGAAGTGTGCGGGTAGTTTTAAGCGCATTTAAGGCGGCATCTTCTTCCACTATTTCCTTCAGCATACTTACCTGCGCTTTGTAAGGCGAAATAACACCAATGCGCAAAGGCGCTTCGTTCTCTTCCGGTGCCTGGTTTTTTGATGCTTGCAGGTGCGCGAGCATGGCCCGCAAATGCCTGATAAGTAAATGCGCCTCTTCGGGGTTTCCGGTGCTGCTGCCCTCGCTTAAAATTTCGTTGTAACCGCAGCCCGACGTATCTATAAACTCGAAAGGAGCGGAGTTGATAAATCTGGAGGTTTCAATCGGCAAAACGGCATCGGCAACCGATTCTGCGGCTTGCAGGTTTCCGTTGTAAAACTGGCGGTTAGAGAACTCCATTATCTGGCGGTTCATGCGGTATTGGGTGCGCAACATAACCGCCACATTGGGTTGCCGCTCTATGCACTTTTCCATCAGCGTGCGGCCTAGTCCGCCTTTTTCGGCTTCCAGAGATTTTACTGTTGGCGGTAGCTGAAAATGATCGCCCGCGAACACTACTTTGCCGGCTTTCCTGATCGGGATCCAGCAACCGGTTTCCAGCGCCTGGGCGGCTTCATCAATAAAAACAGTACCGAAAAATTTGTTGTGCAGCAGCCGGTTTGCAGCGCCGGCAAGCGTGCAGGTAATTACTTGTGTGGTTTCCAGCAACTCGGCGGTAATGTAATATTCCAGCGATTCGGCCTGTTGGCGAAGGGCTTTGCTTTCTGCATTCATCATGCGGCGTTGCTCGCGCTCCTGCCAGCCAAAGTTGCGCTTGTATTTGCCGGCCATGTTGCGGTATTCTTCGGCCTGCTTGCGCATTTCTTTCAGCTCGCGGTAATTTTTGTGGCTCATTACCTGCCCATCCAGCGTGTGGTGCAGCAACGTTTCGGAAACCCGCGACGGATGGCCCAGCCGTATCACCCGCAAACCGGCAAAGGCGAGCCGCTCGGTTAATAAATCTACGGCCGTATTGCTTGGGGCGCACACTAAAACCTGTTTCTGGTTGGTTACAGATGTCGCGATGGCCTGCACCAGCGTGGTAGTTTTTCCGGTGCCGGGCGGGCCGTGAATAATGGCTACATCTTCGGCTTCCAGAATGCGCCTTACCGCCTGGTTTTGCGATTCGTTTAATTGCGGGAAGTTGATTTCCTGTTGTAACGGCCTGAAATTTGGCCTTTCCAGCCCGTACAGAATATCGCGCAGTTCGGCAATGCGGTTATCCTCCGATTCCATCACGATGCGGGTAGAGCGCTCCATTTCTTTGTAGGTGCTCTCGTCGAACTGCAGGTTTATGCCCAGCTTTCCTTCGTAGGCCCAGTCGGGCAGTTCGTCGCGGTTAAGAGCAATGCGCATTTTGCTGCGGCGCAGGCTCGTTAAAATGCCGGTAACAGTTTCGCTTTCGTCGTAAGCCGAGAACAAGGTAACCGAGCGGCCCGCCTGAAAATGATCGCCGGTGCTGGGGCCCTGCGTGCGCTCTACTTCTATATGAATGCGGCCGCCAAAGCCAATTTCTTCTTTTATTATTTTTACCGGATACCAGCAAATGCCAAAGTTTACGCGCTCCTGAATTGTTTTTTTCGAGCTTCGGAGTTTAAACAGTTTCAGGTCTTCTTCCTGCTCCAGTTTCAGCAGGGCCAGCATGCGCTTTATTTCTTCCTGGGCTTTGTTCATGCGGTAAAGGTACGGCTACTTGGGTTTACGCGTTTGTGTTAGGTTTATTGTTGGTTGATAATTGTTAATTGAGGTTGTTGGATGTTGTACAGAAAGATAATTAGTACGATTTTTTAGCTGTTTGATCGTAACTCAACCATCAAAATTAAATTGTCATTGCGAGGCACGAAGCAATCGGGTAAATAGCGGGAGAATCTTCTGTCTGAACTATGATTAGAATGATTTTTATAAAGGACAATGAAAAAGTGAGAGTTCATTGTATTTCACATTAATCAAATAAATCAGAATTTAGATAACCTGCAAAGCCCAAAAAAGCACGCGTAATAACCCAAATGCTGTATTTAACCCGGTTGCCACGCTATGGCTCGCAACAACAGGTTCGGGAAAGGTAGCATGGCGAAATAAATTACTTTATAACATTACCTCTTTTTCGCAACCCTTTTCCTGCGGCTCTGCACGATGTTGTAAATAACCGAACCAAATAACAGAATTCCGGCAACAAATAAATATTGCTCGGTTTGGTTGGCGGCCTTCTTTTCTTCTATTATTTGCTGCTGTAATTCAATCAATTTACGGTCGCGCGATTTTAGCTGTGTTTCCTGGCTTCTTACCTTGCTTTGCAGCTCGAACATCTGCTCTTCTATAATGTTGCGGTTACTTTTTACTTCGCGGTTTAGGTGAGTATTTTCGGCCGATAAAGTGGCGGTTTTGCGCAGTTGCTCGTTTTTGTAGGCGGTTACCAGTTTGGTGTCGTTGCGGATAATTTCTTTCAGCACATCTATCACCTTCATCAGGTCTTTTTTAGATTGTTTTCCCCAGAAATTACTTTTTTGCGAGCTGTAATAATTATACTGCTGCATTAGTTTTTCACGCTCCTGCAACAGCGGCGTAATTTCATCTACCTGAGCAAAAACAGAAGAGGAAAAGGCGGTAAACGAAAGGATAATAAGGAAAAGGGATTTCAGGTTCATCGGGCAAAATTACGATAGATTTTCGGCAGCTTTACGAAAAGTAGCAGGAATAGGCTGTAGAAGTGTTTAACTGGATTAGCAAAATCAGGAGCAGCAAAGCTGCCTGAGTGTTGCCCCTCTCTGCCCTAAAGGGCATCTCTCCCTAAGGGAGAGAATTGAACCACCCGCTTAGACTTCAATCAACTGCACAAAGCCAACCGGAGCCACTTTACTCCTCTACCAATGGGAGAGGTTAGGGAGAGGGGTGAAAACTGGCAGCTTAGCTGCACATCTTAATTAAAGGTAACCTATCAGAATTACCCTGCAAAGGCCAAATTTTACTTTATCGCAACCCAAATTATGCTAATTATCTAATTCCGAAAATTCTGATTCAGACAAACTCCGGTGCAGCTTTCTTCTCCTGCTTCGCAAAAAGATTAGCGCTAAAACAGGCAGCAACAATAAATCGGCTACCAAGGCAAAAACCAGCGTGAGGCTAATCAACAAACCAATGTAAAACGTACCTTCAAAACTCGACATCAGCAGCGTAAGAAATCCGGCCGACAACATACACGAGGTAATGATTATTGCTTTTCCGGTGGATAAAAAACTCGCTTTTAATGCCTGCGACAACGTTTTTCTTTTGCGTACTTCCAGCGAAAGTTTACTCAAAAAATGAATTGTGTCATCAACGGCAATTCCGAAAGCGATAGTGAAGATAATGGCCGTAGAAACTTTCATGTTCAGGCCCAGCAAACCGATGGTGCCGGCAATCATAACCATTGGCAGCAGGTTGGGTAAAATGGCTACCGGTAAAATGCGCCAGGTCTGGAACATGAGCAAGGCGATAAGGGTAAGCACCAGTACATTTAGCCCAAGCCCGCGCAGTAAGTTAAACGTGATGTAGCTGTTATTTCTATCGAGTAAATAAGCGCTGCCGGTTACAGATGTGTGCAATACATTTGGGTTGGTTTCGGTGGCGATAAAAGCATCTAATTTTTCCTGAATTGCCATGGCGTTGCGGCTGCCGATGTCGGGCATTTTGCTGCTGAGGCGGGCAGTTTTGGCATCGGCAGCTATAATTTGGGCAAACTGCGGACTCTTACTGAGTTGCCGGAGCCGCGGTTGCAGCCTTTTCATTTCCGCTTCGGTTTCGGGCAGTGTAAAGGCGTCGGGCTGCCCGCCATTCATGGCTTTGTGCATCGATTTCACGATCATCACCGGCGAAGAAAATGACTGAAATCCGTACAGTTTCCGCAGATGTTGTTCCAGCTCTTCCTGCTCTTTAAGCGATTCCAGATCGAATAACGTAGTGCCTTCTGCTGCCGATAAATGCATCTCAAAAGGCCGTACACCGGCAAAGTGGCGCTCAAAAAAGCGGAAGTCTTCTATTATCGGATCGTCGTCGCTCAGGTCGTCCAGAAAAGTTGCATCTATCTTTATTAGCGATATCAGAAAGCCGGATACTACCGTAATCGCGAAGCAAAATGCCAGCACTTTTTTCTGATTCTGCAACACCAGAACAAACAGTTTCCGGAGCTGCTTTTTCCAGAGAAATTCTTTGTTAGAGGTAACTATTCTATCCGGAATGGGCACGAAAACCAGCACCGCCGGCAAAAACGTAACCGACAAAATATAGGCGATAAAAACTCCCACCGCCGTTATCATTCCAAACGTGGCGATAGGGCCAATATCTACCAGCATAAGCGACAAAAAACCAACCGAGGTGGTTACCGTTGTCGCGAATTTTGCCAGCGCCACTTCGCGCATGGTGTTGCGCAGTGCCGTTACGCGGTCGTGCTTGTTTTGCAACGCCGTAGTGAACCGGGTAACCACATGCACCACATCCGAAATGCCCACTACAAACAAAATACTTGGCAAAAGCGTGGTCATAATATCCAGCCGGATGTCGAGGAAGCCCATCAGGCCCAGCGTCCAGATTATAGTGAGCAATACCAGCACCAGCGGCACCAGCACGGCCCACCACGTGCGGAAGGCGATGAGCAAAAACACCATCAGCAGGGCAATAGAAGCGGCAATAAACATGGCCAGCTCCTGTTGCATGCGGTCTATAAAAACACTTTGCGCCACCACCTTGCCGGCCATCCGTACATTGCTAAGCTGCAAGGCCCGTATTTTGCCCTGTATGGAGGCAAAAAGGCTGTCGCCGGGAGGTTTTTCAAGGTTTGGCGTGGTTTCAACAATCAGCGAAACGGCGGTGCCTTCTGTAGAAAACAGGTTGCCCGGCAAGCCCTCGGTGCGGTAAATAAGAGCAGAATCGTCGGCGTACCTATCTGGTTCGTGCACGTGCAAATACGGCACCTGAAACAGCCCGAAAGGCTCCACCACCGGAAACGAAGCCGTGGTAGGAGAGAGCACCTGCACCACGTTTGGCAACAATCGCACGTAACTGGTTAGTGAATCTACCCTGGCCAGAAAAGTGCTGTCGAAAATGCTGGGTTGGTGCTCCAGGCCTATAAGCAAATAATCGTTATCGTTGCCGAACTGCTGGGCATGCTGCAGGTACACCTCGCGGCTTGGGTCTTTCTGCGGAAAGAATTTATTGAAATCGTAATCGAACCGGAGCTTCGAGATCTGCAAGGCTGCCAGTACCGTAATAATAGCTACCAGGCTCAGTACCAGCCGGCTAAGCAAGCGAAGGTTCATCTACAAACGGAAGAGGAAAAATTGTTGGTATTTACCAAACTTTTATTATTTTTACAGAGTTAACATCTCAACTCTGTCTCACTAATCAATTCATAAACCAAAAATCATGAAGAAAGTTGTTTTAGCCTTCGCTCTTTTTGCCTTCATCGGTGCTTCTTCTGCAGAAGCCACTGTAATTAAGGGCGGCGAAAAAGAAAAAACCGAGAAGAAGGAAAAGAAAAGCAAGAAGAACAAGAAAGGTACTGCCGGTATGAAAGACTGCGGTTCTAAAGAAGGATCTGCAGATGGCGCTAAAAAATCTTGCTGCGCCAAGAAAGCATCTGCCAGCACACAAACTCCCTCTGCCCAGTAATTTATTCTGATAAAGATAACCGAAAGCCCTTCTGCATAGCGCGGAAGGGCTTTTTTTGCCAAATCGCAGCGCAATCGTTAAAAGAGCCTGTCTTTGCGAGGCACGAAGCAATCGGGTGAATATCGAGACAACTTCATCTTTAAATGACCTGCACTACCCAAGTAAGCCCCCCGTAACAACCCAAGTGTAGCAGGCAACCCGATTGCCGCGCTTCCGCTCGCGATGACAGAGGAAGAAACGGGTGTGGTTC